>NZ_JBLZRT010000120.1:0-34804 GCF_048564745.1 Microcystis sp. | reverse complement strand
ATCAAAAGCAATATTAGACGCTTGCACAACCCGGTCATCAGGAGTAAACTGGATGTAATTAGTATTTAATACCAGTCGATTAACTGCTTGATGAGTGACGATAACACCCTTGGGTATTCCTGTAGAACCAGAAGTATAAATAACGTAGGCTAAATTATCCGCAGAAACTGTGCTGTTCAGATTCTCCAAACTTGCCTGATTAATTTGTTCCCAATCTTTGTTTAAACAGATAACAATAGTCTGATGATTTGGCAAGGAATTCTGTAAAGATTCGCAGGTTAATATTATTTTAACCTGGGTATCTTGGAGCATAAAGCTAATGCGTTTTTGGGGATAATCTGGGTCAATAGGAACATAAGCTCCACCGACTTTAAGAATAGCCAATAATCCCACAATCATGTCTAAGGAACGCTCTAGACAAATCCCCACTAATTCATCTGGTTTTACTCCTAATTTCCGCAAATAATGGGCTAATTGATTAGCTCGACAATTTAATTCATTGTAGGTTAATTTTTGCTCTGAACATACCACTGCTACCGCATCGGGTGTGCGTTTTACCTGTTCTTCAAATAATTGATGAATACACTTATACTCAGGATAGTCAACTTGAGTATTGTTCCACTCAATTAATAACTGATTAGTCTCACTTTCTGTCAGTAAGGGTAATTGGGAAATCCGCGCTTGAGGATTGGCCACAATTCCCCCTAATAAGTTGAGAAAATGCCCTGATAATCGCTCAATAGTGCTACTCTCAAACAAATCAGTATTATATTCCCAGACACCTTTTAAGCCATCATCGGTGTTAACCATAGCTAAGGTTAAATCAAATTTAGCTGTGGTATTTTCCGGTGGCAAATCTGTCACCGTTAATCCCGTCATTGCAATCTCAGACTTAGGTGTATTTTGCAGGACAAAAGCGACTTGAAATAGGGGAGTATGGCTCAAATCCCGTTCCGGTTGCAACGCTTCGACTAACATTTCAAAGGGTAAGTCTTGATGCGCGTAAGCATCCATTGTCACTTCCCGAACACGGGTTAATAACTGACTAAAACTCGGATTATCTGATAAATCCGTCCGCATCACTAAAGTATTAACAAAGAAGCCGATTAAACCCTCAATTTCGCCGCGATTCCGGTTAGCGATAGGAGTTCCTACCAAAATATCACTCGACCCTGTATAACGATACAATAAAGCATCAAAAGCAGCCAACAGCGTCATAAATAATGTCACCCCTTGTTGGCGACTCAATTCAGTCAAAGCTTGGCTAAGTTTGGGGGAAAGGGAAAATTCTTGCTGAGTACCGACAAAGCTTTGCACCGCAGGCCGAGGGTGGTCTGTGGGAAGCGATAATAAAGGGGGTGCAGCTGTTAGTTGATTTTGCCAGTAATTTAATTGAGTTTGCAGGACATCCCCTTGTAACCATTGTTTTTGCCAGAGTGCAAAATCTGCATACTGAATCGGTAAAGGAGCTAAATTTGCGGGATGATTTTGAGTGTAAGCATTATATAAGCTGGTCAGTTCGTGAATAAATACTTCGATTGACCAACCATCACTAATAATGTGGTGCATACACACTAATAAGAAATGTTCCGTCTCCGATAGCACCACTAAAGTGATTCTGATTAAGGATTCTTTGGCTAAATCAAAGGGTTGAGTGGCTTGTTTTTGCTTTAATTGCTGTGTTTTTTCTTCTTGTTTATGGATGGGTAAATCTTGTAAATCAACGACCGATATTGTCTCCCTTGTTGTTTGAATAACCTGAGTCGGTTGTCCATCAATCGTGACAAAATTAGTCCGTAATACCTCATGGCGATCACAAATTTCTTGTAAACTTTGTTCTAAGGCCTTTTGATTGAGGTTGCCTCGGAAATGCAACACCATCGGTATATTATATAAAGTGCTATTTGGTTGCAATTGATCTAAAAACCATAAACGCTGTTGAGCAAAAGATAGAGGTAGTTCTGTATCCTTAGTTCTCGGTAAAATCGGGGGGACTGTTAGAGTGAGATTTTGCTGCTGTAATTGTCCAATTAGATGCGCTAATTCGGCTACCGTAGCTGCACCAAATAAACTCCGCAAAGGTAGTTCTATTTTAAATAAACTCCGAATCCGAGAAACTAATTGAGTTGCGAGGAGAGAATGGCCGCCAATTTCAAAGAAATTATCATAAATTCCCACTTGCTCTATTTTGAGTATTTCTGTCCAAATTTGCACCAACATCTCTTCAATTCCATTGCGTGGTGCTACATATTGATCCCGGCGATTCCCTATCTTATCTGGTGCGGGTAAAGCGCGACGATCTACCTTACGATTAGTAGTAAGGGGTAAAGATTCCAGAAAAACAAAAGCTTGAGGAACCATATACAAAGGCAATTTACTAGACAGAAACTGACGCAGTTCACTAATCATCGGTATCCGTTCATAATGAGCCACTATGTAGGCGACTAAATATTTATCCCCCGGAGTATCTTCCCGAATAATTACACAAGATGTTTGTACATCAATATTTTGGTTAAGTACCGCTTCAATTTCTCCTAACTCAATACGGAATCCGCGAATTTTAACCTGATTGTCAATCCGTCCAAAACATTCAATATTACCATCGGGTAAATAACGCGCTAAATCTCCCGTTTTATACAAATGATTGAACGGTGAATGAGCAAAGGGATTGTCAATAAATTTTTCAGCAGTCAATTCGGGACGATTCAGATAACCCCGCGCTAAACGAACACCGCATAAATGCAATTCTCCCTTAACTCCAATGGGTACGGGTTGCAGATTTTGATCCAAGATGTATGCTTTTGTGTTAGCAATGGGACGACCAATCAGCACCGAATTGATTTTTTCTGACTGATAATCTAGCAAGTCATGAACTATGGCAGTTACAGACGCTTCTGTGGGGCCATAAACGTTGATACATTGAACCCGTTTTCCGACCATTTGTCGCCAAATATTGACGGTTTCTGGTAACACTGCATCCCCTCCCACGGCCACAACCCGCAGACTGGATGGTACAGTAGCTAATGATTGGGAAACGGTGATTGCCCATTCATGCCAATAGGCGGGGGTAATATTTAAAACGGTGAGGCTTTCTTGTTCGATAAAATCGGCAAAATCAGTCAAAGTTGCGAACATTTGCCCCGGTCTTAAAACCACTGTGCCACCTTTTAACCAGGTGGGAAAAATTTCTTCAGCAGCGACATCAAAGCCAAAGGAAGCAAACTGTAAAACGCGATCAGATTCTGTTAAACCGAATACTTCACTAATGCCCCAACTATGATTAACTAAAGCTGCGTGAGTTAACATCACTCCTTTAGGTTTACCTGTGGAACCAGATGTATATAATAGGCATAGTAGATTTTCTGGAACCACTTCACTGAGGGGATTTTCTGGACTTTGAACTGTCAATTTTTCAGCTAATTTATCTAAGACAATTACCCCCACATCTTCTACTGGCAAAGAATCGAGTAAACTTTCTTGAGTTAGCAGTAGAGAAATTTGGGCATCTTCTGCCATATAAGTCAACCGTTGCTGGGGATAATCTGGATCTAAGGGTATATAGGCTCCTCCAGCTTTGAGAACTGCCAATAATCCGACAATAACTAACAGCGACCGCTCTAGATAAATACCAACTAAAACTTCTGAATTTACTCCCAAAGATTGGAGATAATGGGCTAATTGATTCGCCTGAATATTTAAGTCTTGATAGGTTAATTCTTGACCTTCAAAGACCACTGCTACTGCATCCGGGGTTCGTGCTGCTTGTTCTTCAAATAAATGATGAATACACTGATGGAAAGGATATTCTTTTTCGGTGGCATTCCAGTCTTTTAATAATTCTTTTGCCTCTACTTCGGTTAATAATGGTAGTTGAAAGATTGGCTGTTGCGGGTTAACAACCAATGCTTCTAGCAAGGTGATAAAATTCCCTGTTAATCGCTCAATGGTGCTGCGATCAAATAAATCGGTATTATATTCCCATACCCCTTTTAATTCTGCACCTGTATTCTCCATCGCCAGGGTTAGATCAAATTTGGCCGTCTCATTTTCTGTGGTGAGGGGAGTGGCGGTTAATCCTGTTAGTTCTAAGGGAGACGGGGGACTATTTTGCAGCAGAAAATCCACTTGAAATAAAGGCGCGTGACTTAAATCTCGTTCAGGTTGTAGGACTTCTACTAACATTTCAAAGGGCAAATCCTGATGAGCATAGGCATCCATTGCCATTTCCCGTACTCGACCCAATAACTGATTAAAATTGGGCTTACCTGACAAGTCAATTCGCAGAACCAAAGTATTGACAAAAAAGCCGATTAAACCTTCAAGTTCACCGCGATTACGGTTAGCAATGGGAGTACCAATTAAGATGTCTTCCTGTTCTGTATAACGGTAAAGTAAGACAGCATAAGCGGTTAACAGGGTCATAAATAAGGTGACACCCTGTTCCTGGGTTAATTGGGTCAGTTTTTCGGTTAATTCTAGGGAAAGGCTAAAGGGTAAATGTCCCCCAGCAAAACTTTGTTGATTGGGTCGAGGTCTATCTGTTGGTAAAGATAGGAGGGCTGGTGCGCCGGCTAACTGTTTTTGCCAGTAGTCTAGTTGCTGTTGCAATACCTCTCCCTGCAGCCATTGTCTTTGCCAAAGGGTAAAATCTCCATACTGGATAGATAGGGGATTTAGAGGCGAAGATAAACCCTGAATATAGGCATTATAGAGGGCGGTTAGTTCCTGAAGAAATACCCCCATTGACCAGCCATCACTGACAATGTGGTGCATACAGACTAATAAGAGATGTTCCGTTTCAGATAACACCACTAAAGTGATTCTGATTAAGGGTTCACCGGCTAAGTCAAAGGGTTGAATCGCTTGATTTTGTGCTAACTCTTGAGACGCAATTACTTTTTCACTACCAGATAAATGCTGTAAATCAACAACCGTAACTGTCCAGGTTCGTGCTTGTATAACCTGGGTAGGGATACCATCAACAGTAATAAAGTTGGTGCGTAAAGCTTCGTGGCGATCGCAAATTTCTTCTAAACTCTGGATTAAGATTTCTGAGTTTAAAGTTCCCTCTAAACGCAAGGCTAGGGGGATATTATAAAAAGAACTATTCGACTCAAATTCAGCCAAAAACCAAAGACGAGTCTGAGCAAAAGATAGGGGTAATTCTGCTGTTTTGTCCCTGGGTAAAATCGGCAGTTCAGTTAGTTGTTCTCCTTCGGAAATCCGTTGTATTTCCTGGGCTAATTCGGCGATTGTCGGTGCAACAAATAACTCGCGTAAGGGCATTTCTACCTGAAAAGCCTCACGGATGCGCGAAATTAGTTGCGTTGCTAATAATGAATGTCCACCCAACTCAAAGAAGTTGTCGTGAATTCCCACCTGTGCAACTTTTAGCACTTTTGCCCAAATCGAGGATAATATCTCCTCAATGGGGTTACGCGGCGCGATATACTGCTCTTGGCTTTGGAATTCGGGGGACGGTAAAGCACGATGATCGATCTTACCATTGGGCGTTAAGGGTAGGGATTCCAAAATGACAAAGGCACTAGGAATCATATACTCTGGTAACTTGGCTTTCAGGAATTGCCGCAGTTCAGTAACATTAAGCGAATTTTCCTCTTTTGGGGCGGAAATAATCTCTATTTGGGGAATAATATAGGCGACTAAACGTTTCTGATTTGTCTCATCTTCTTGGGCAATAACAACAGCCGTTTTTACCCCACTGTGCTGACTAAGAACGGTTTCAATTTCTCCCAATTCAATGCGAAAACCCCGAATTTTTACTTGATTATCAATCCGTCCTAAATACTCAATATTGCCATCGGGTAAATACCGACATAAATCTCCCGTTTTATATAATTTTGACGGCTCATTGCCCCCCTTATTAAGGGGGGTTGGGGGGATCACTTCATCCTTCTCAAAAGAATTAGGGATAAATTTCTCTTGTGTTAACTCTGGACGATTAAAATAACCCCGCGCTAATCCCATACCACCAATATGTAATTCTCCAGCTACCCCCACAGGAACAGGTTGCAAGAAAGCATCAAGAATATAAACCTGAGTATTACTGATGGGTCGCCCAATGGGAACATTGGTGGTAGTTGGTGAAGTAAATTGATATAAAGTCGTCGAAATGGTTGCTTCCGTTGGTCCGTAAGCATTTAATAGTCGAGGAAGAGGGGAATATTGACCCGTAATTGTTTGCCATTGCTCGATCTTTGCGGGTTGAATGGCTTCCCCACCAATAAAAATTACTTTAATATTTGAGAGAATTCGCAGATTATCAAGGGTTAATTCAGCGGCTAATTGATGCCAATAGGCAGTAGGAAAACTTAAAACCGTTAATTGCCATTTTTGACAACATTGCCAAAAATACTCACTAGAGCGCAACATCTCTTCTGTTCGCAATACCAAGGTCGCACCCGATAACAAACTAACAAAGATTTCTTCAACGGAAGGATCAAAGCAGATAGAAGAAAATTGCAGAATTTGATCCTCTGAGGTAATACCATACTCTCGAATAGTAGTCAGGATATAGTTGACTACTGAGCGATGTTCAATCATTACCCCTTTGGGTTGACCTGTGGAGCCAGAGGTGTAGATAATATAGGCTAAATTGTGCTGCTCAACTGCTACCAAAGGGTTAACTGTACTCTGTTTGGCAATTGTTGACCAGTCTTGGTCTAAACAGATGGTTGTTCCTTGAAATGCTGGTAATTGTTCCAGAAGTTGTGATTGAGTCAGGAGAATACTAAGTTGAGTATCTTCAATAAGATAGGTAATTCGCTCTTGGGGATAATTAATATCTAAAGGAACGTAAGCTCCCCCAGCTTTAAGGATTCCCAGGATTCCGATAATCATGTCTAGGGAACGTTCAACAAAAATCCCGACTAAACTATCGGCTTTTACCCCTAAAGATTGTAGGTAATGGGCTAACTGATTAGCCTTACAGTTTAACTCCTCGTAGGTTAAAAATTCATCTTCTAATTTAACTGCGATCGCCTGTGGATTCTGTTTTACTTGTTGTTCAAACAACTGATGCAGACACAAATCATTTTTGTAGTCAATTTTAGTCTGATTCCAATCAAATAATAACTGATTGCGCTCACTTTCTGTCAGTAATGGTAATTGGCTAACGGTTTGTTCTGGATTAGCAATAATCCCAGTTAATAGGTTAACAAAATGCTCTGATAGTCGCTCAATTGTGCTTTTGTCAAACAGATCTGTATTATATTCCCAAATCGCAGTTAATCCAGCTTCTTTTACCTGTATAGATAAACTTAAGTCAAACTTGGCTGTCTTAAATTCTAAAGGCTGACGAGTGGCTTTTATTCCTTCTAAATCTATACTATCTACAATTTCATTATCTAAACCAAACATCACCTGAAATAGAGGAGTATAACTCATGTTTCTTTCAGGTTGTAGGGCCTCTACTAACATCTCAAAAGGTAAATCTTGATGGTCGTAAGCATCCGTTGCTGTTTCTCGTACCTGTTTTAATAACTCGCTAAAACTGGGATTTCCTGCTAAATCTGTTCTTAAGACTAAGGTATTGACAAAAAAGCCGATTAACCCAGCTAATTCACTACGAGTACGGTTAGCGATGGGAGTACCGACTAAAATGTCTGTTTGTCCTGTGTAACGATAGAGTAGAGTCTGAAATGCGGTCAGGAGGGTCATAAATAAGGTGACACCTTTTTCCCGACTCAGCTTATTTAACCCTTGACTAAGTTCTGGAGAAAGGATACATTTTATTCGATCTCCCTGAAAACTTTGTTCTAGAGGACGGGGATAATCGGTAGGTAGATGTAATAAAGCGGGTGCTGCTGCTAACTGTTTTTGCCAGTAATTTAACTGATTTTGTCGGATTTCTCCCTGCAAATATTCCCTTTGCCAAATTGCAAAATCTGCGTACTGGATTGGTAACTCTTGTAAAAGAGGTTCTAAACCTTTAGTATAGGCATTATAAAGGGTTGTCAATTCCTGAATAAATACCCCCATTGACCAACCATCAGAGACAATATGGTGCAGACAAATCAGCAAAAAATGTTCTGTGTCTGATAACTTGAGTAGGGTGGCTCTAATTAGGGAGTCATTGGCTAAATCAAAAGGTTGATGGCTGCCAATTTCTAGCCATTTTTTTATTTCCTGCTCTTCTCGATATTTTGGGCTGTCTTTCCCATTGACAAGCGTTAATTGCCAATTACTTTCTGGTTTAATTACTTGTACAGGATTTCCCTCAATAGTGGCGAAATTTGTGCGGAGGGACTCATGGCGCTGAATAATTTCTTGTAGGCTTTTTTCGAGGACATCTACCTGGAGATTTCCTGCTAAATGCAAGGCCAGGGAAATATTATAAAAGGGACTGTTTGGTTCTAATTGATCTAAGAACCATAAACGCTGTTGGGCATAAGATAGGGGTAATTCTTCAAAATTCATTTTCTTTTTCTTGGTAAAATTGCTGGAACGATGGTATCGGATTTTTCCTGTTTTAACTGTTCAATCCCTTGGGCTAATTCTGCTAGTGTGGCCGAGTTGAATAACTGACGTAGGGGAAGTTCAACTTTCAAGCGATCACGTATCTGTGCTACTAATTTAGTGGCTAGTAGGGAATGGCCTCCCAGTTCAAAGAAGTTATCATTTATACCCACTTTCTCGACTTTTAGCACTTCTGACCAAACAGTTACTAATATATCCTCGATCGGGGTACGCGGAGCAACATATTTGTCTGATGGTTCACTACTAGATTCTGGTGGGGGTAAAGCACGACGATCTATTTTTCCATTAGCAGTAAGGGGTAAGGCATCTAAAATAACGAAAGCATTAGGTATCATGTAACCGGGTAATTGAGCTTTCAGGAATTGCCGTATTTCGTTAATGGTAATCGTTTTTTCCGATTGTGGCACAATGTAGGCCACAAGACGTTTATCTCCTGTGGTATCATCCCTCACTATTACTACTGTTTCCCAAATCTGGGGATGAGATGCTAATAATGCTTCGATTTCCCCCAACTCAATCCGAAAACCCCGAATCTTAACCTGATTGTCAATGCGTCCTAAATATTCTAATTCTCCCTTAGGTAAATAACGGGCTAAATCTCCCGTTTTATATAATTTTGACGGCTCATTGCCCCCCTTATTAAGGGGGTTTGGGGGGATCACTTCATCCTTCTCAAAAGGACTAGAAATAAACCTTTCTGTTGTTAATTCAGGACGATTGAGATAACCTTTTGTTACTCCTGCACCTCCCACATACATCTCCCCGGGTACACCAACCGGTACAAGTTGTAAATGTTGGTCTAGTAAATATACCTGTAAGTCGGGAATGGGACGACCAATCACACTAGCTGTACTATCCAAGTCGGTCATACTTAATGGTCGATAGGTGACATGAACGGTAGTTTCTGTAATTCCGTACATATTAATTAATTGGGGGCATTGGTCGCCATGGCGCTGAAACCAAGGTTGTAAGCTGTTAATTTCTAAAGCTTCTCCTCCAAAAATAACTAAACGTAAGCTTAAATCGTTATCTGTTGTCGATGAACGATCCCCCCTAAGCCCCCTTGATAAGGGGGGAAAACTTCCTTTTAAGGATTCTTCAGCTTGAATTAACTGACGGAAAGCGGTAGGAGTTTGATTAAGAATTGTTACTTTTTCTTGACATAATAGCTGATAAAATGCTTCGGGGGAACGAGTTATTAAGTAGGGGACAACTACCAAGCGTCCACCATATAACAAAGCTCCCCACATTTCCCACACCGAAAAGTCAAAAGCGTAGGAATGAAATAGAGTCCAGACATCTTGACTACTAAAATTATACCAAGCATCTGTAGCGGCAAATAATCGCACGACATTGGAGTGATTGACTAACACCCCTTTCGGTTTACCTGTGGAACCGGAAGTGTAAATAACATAAGCTAAGTTATCTGGAGTGACGGTGTTTTCTGGATTTGAATGGCTGTTTTCAGCAATTTTTTCCCAGTCGCTATCTAAATAAATAATCGAAGCTTGATGTTGGGGTAGAGTTTCTCCTAGCTTTTGTTGCGTTAACAGCAATGATAATTGAGCATCTTCTAACATGAAGCTTAACCGTTCAATCGGATATTCTGGGTCAAGAGGAACATAAGCACCACCCGCTTTTAATATCCCCAATAACCCCACAATCATCTCTAAAGAACGCTCAAGACAAATCCCCACTAATTGATCAGGTTTTACTCCCAAAGATTGCAAATAATGGGCTAACTGATTAGCTCGATGATTTAACTCATTATAGGTTAATTTTTCACCTTTAAATACTACAGCTACAGCATCAGGAGTCCGTTTTACCTGCTCTTCAAATAACTGATGAATACACTGAGTATAACTGTATGGTGTATCAGTATTATTCCATTCTACTAACAGTTGATGACGCTCTTTTTTTGTTAGTAATGGCAAGGTTCCTACCGACTCTTGCGGATTAGTAACAATTGTCTCTAATAATGTCTGAAAATGACCAGTCATGCGAGCAATTGTATTTTGATCAAATAAATCTTTATTATATTGCCAAAATCCTTGGAGAGAGTTGCCTTCTTCTGTATTTGTTTCCCACATTTGTAAGGTGAGATCAAACTTGGCGTTAACATTATCTAGAGGTAGATGCGATATTTTTAACTCAGGATTTTCTAATTCCTCCATTGCCACATTTTGTAAAACAAACATCACCTGAAACAAAGGACTGTGACTAAGACTGCGCTCTATTTGCAAAGTTTCGATAATCTGCTCAAAAGGAACGTCTTGGTTAGCATAAGCATTCGTACAAACAGAACGCACTTGTCTTAATAATTCTTCAAAACTGGGATTACCTTCTAAGCGAGTTCGCATCACTAGGGTATTCACAAAAAAGCCAATTAATCCTTCTAATTCTTGATAGTTGCGATTGGCAATCGGTGTTCCTACCAGAATATCATCTTGACCACTATAGCGGAATAATAGAGTAACATAAGCCGCCATCAACGTCATAAATAGGGTAGTTGCTGATTTGTGGCTGAGTTCTTTTAGAGATGCTGTCAGTTTGGCATCTAACTGGAAGGAAAAACATCCACCTCGGAAAGTTTGCACAGAGGGACGGGGTCTGTCCGTAGGTAATTCTAGCAAAGGAGGGGCTGCGGCTAACTGTTGTTTCCAGTAATTAATTTGGTTTTGGATGGTGATAAAACCTTGAGTTTCTCCTTGTAACCATTGTCGTTGCCAAATTGTAAAATCGGCATATTGAATCGGCAATTCTGAGAGAACAGAACCATCATCAAGCAAAAATCCTTGATATAAACTTGACAATTCTTTGAGCAATACTCCCATTGACCAACCATCACTAATAATGTGGTGCATGGTCAATAACAAAGCTGATGATTCTGATTTAAGTTGCACTAAGGTGACTCTTAGCAATATTCCCGTAGTCAGGTCAAAAGGTTGTAATTGATCCTCAGTTGCTAAAAGTTGTAATTGTTGTGACTGTTCTTGTCCTGATAATCCTTGTAGGTCCACAACCGAAATTTTCAGAGTTGCGCGGGGAGCAATTACCTGTACTGGAGTTTCTGCTACTTCCTTAAAATTAGTGCGTAGAATTTCGTGACGACGGACAATTTCGTTAAGACTAAGTTCTAAAATTTCTATATTTATGCGTCCCTGAAGATGAACCGCTTTAAACATATTGTAAAAAGAGCTGTCTGGTTCTAATTGCGCTAAAATCCATAGTCGCTGTTGAGCAAAAGAAACCGGGAAAGTCTGAGGTTCGGCGGGATTTTTTCGACTAATTTGAGGAATATTATTGTTATTTTTCGGATAGCCAAAAGACTCTGCTAGTTGCCAAGTTACATTACCTAAAAAGTCAGTGTTGTAGTAATCTTTCCATTGCTCAATGGTGTTAGGATTAATGCTTTGATGTTGATGAAATTTTACATCTCCTAGCATTCTAGATTCGGCATAAATACCGTCAGTCATGCGATGCTTTTTCTCTTGGTAGGGTTGCAGCATATCAGGATTAAATTCTACTCCTAAAAACTGACATAAACTCTCTAGGGTTTTCTGTGGCTGCTTAACGATGTCTTCAAATTTAACTTGATACTGACGTTGGGGAGAAACTTGTTGTAGAAATTCGCAGATATTTTGATGGCTAATCAGCCAAATGAGTTCGGCAAGTTCTCGATCATTGAAAGGATTTTGATAGGGAAATATTTGCTCAATTTTAGCTTCTTCATAAGAGTGAATCATTCCTAAAGGATGACGCACCAGATGAATATATAGAGGGTTATCAAAATTTATTTCTGCTCGTTTTAGAGTTTCTAAATCTAGAGAATAGGATGGAGTTTTATCCACTAAGATTTTATCTCCCAACCATCCCTGTAGAAGACGGTAAAACTGTTTGCTAGTCAGATTTTTCTCTTCTAAT
Source organism: Microcystis sp. (assembly GCF_048564745.1). NCBI lineage: Bacteria > Bacillati > Cyanobacteriota > Cyanophyceae > Chroococcales > Microcystaceae > Microcystis > Microcystis sp. The sequence goes on along the minus strand of NZ_JBLZRT010000120.1, from coordinate 22,381 downwards.
TCTTCCATAATTGCGATCGCTTTTTCAGCATTACACCCCTTAATTTCCATGATGGTGCGAATTGTTCCTTCCATCCAGAATTTGTAACGGCCAGAAAATTTCGCCTTTCTTTCCCTAAGAATATTAAACCCTAGTAGCTCCAATTCTGGAGGTGCAAAAAGCTGTGGATTTCCTCCTAAGATAACGCGGAGTAAGGTGGAACCGCTACGATAAGGAGAAAGGATAAATATAGCTGGTGGATTTTTGCTATTGTCATCATCTATTGGGCTGCTAAGAGCAGGAATTAGGGAGCGCATTTGTAACACTTTAGCTTCAGCAATGCGCTCCTGTGGTAGGTTGTTAATTTCGGTTCTTTCTTTACCTAGTATTTTGGTAACTGCTTTTGGATAATGTTCCTCTATATATCCGGCTAATTCCTTAACAGTCTTTCTGTCAAATAAAACAATAAAGTGAATAATTTCGTTTAGTTGTGCTTGCAGTTTATTAATTAGAATTGCTCCCCGAATTGAATCACCACCAAGCTCAAAAAAATCGTCATCTCTCCCCACTCTGTCAAGTTTAAGGACTTCTGCGAATAGAGAAGCAATCACTTTTTCTAGAGGAGTACGAGGAGCAATAAATTCTGTGTCTAACTGAGTCCGTTGACGCTGGTTTTGAGAATTAATTGTTCGCAGAATTAGTTGAGCATCATATAAGTTATTTCCAATCTCTTCAAAAAACTCTGATCGGATAATTCTCTTAACTGTTTTAGATGAATTTTTAGTAGCTATTTTATGTTCATCACCGAGAGGAGTGAAATTAACTTTAGACGCAATATAACTAGGAAAATTAAATAAATATCTCTCCTCTTTTTCCTGCTGAAATTCTTGACCAACAGTCCTTAAAAAATCCCAAATTGGTTGATTTTTGGGGGTAGGTTTATAAATAAGTTTGAGTTGTTCTAACCCTTTTTGTTGAGCAATTGTACCCAAATAAGCTAACATTTTATGTTCTACACCGCGACCCAATACTCGACAACTGAGCAAAAATGTATCGACAATCAGGGATTTTTCTTGAGCAGTAAATAATAGCAAACCAACTAAACCATAATCCCCAAAACGATCTTTTACTTTAACCACTCGACAGTCTAATTCCCCTAGACCACAAAGTTTTTGAATTTGGGATTCTGAGCGTCGGATAGTTGTTAAGTTAAATTGGTTAGTACGTTGAGTAAGTTGGGCAACTCGCGTCAATTCCTCCGTTTGCATCGGGGAAATCTCTATTTCTAAGTTGAGTTGGCCGAGAAAATCCTCAAAAGAAAGGGAATATTTTTGTAAATTCTGACGCTGAATATTCTGTTGATAAAGATTAGTTCTTTGTCGGTCTTCTTGAGTGGTTTTGAGTTGATCAAAAGCCCAAATATGTTCTAAAAATTTTGGAATATGATCGCAATTTTCAGGAAGTTGTAATGTCAAAACTTCTGGACAGTTTGCTCTAACTTCCGCACACTCAACCGGATTATCATCAATAAAAATAAAGCTATCTAATCCTAGTTGTAATTCCTCCGCTAAGGATTGCAAATTCTGAGATTTTTCTTGCCAGTTAATGCGCCAATTTACTAAATGATTTTCCTTAAGCAACATATCGGGATGTCTTTCAAAAATGGCAAAGACATCCTCTGGTTGATTCTTACTAGATAAACAGATTAACTTTCCTGCTGCTTGCTGTGCGATGATAAATTCTTGTAAAGCTCGAAATGGAGCATCAATTTTCACTCCCTTAACTCCATCTTCTCCACAAACCCCATGCCATAATGTATTGTCGCAGTCAAGGACAATCACTTTGTAAGGAGAGTTTATCAAGGCTAAGATTTTTCGCGCTAATATTGTCCCCAAAGCCGCAAAAAAAGCCAAGGTATAGGGAATATTTCCTAGTTCTTCTCCATAAGGATCATAATACTCTTGTACAGGATAAGTCTTGAGTAATGCTTGACTTTTAATTAGATATATGCTAGGGATATTCTGGAGATCACGGTCTAATTGTTCTTGTAATTTCTCATGTAAACTATTGAACGTTGTATCATGGGTTGGAGAGGGGGGACAGACACAGACTAAATAGGGAATTGGTGAGCGCATTGTCGCCGTTTTCAAGGCATTACCAAAGTCTCTAAGGGTTTGCTCTAAGGTCAATTCGGCCTTGTTTTTACTTCCTTCCCAGTCTTCAAACCTAACCAGAATCACATTAACCCCATTTTGATTAGTCGCTAAAAGACTAGCAGGATTGAGTAATTCTTGAAAGACTTGATTGTACTGAGCAAATTCTATTGAATAAGGAAATCCTATTTTTTTGAGCCAATATGACAGGGAATCCTCCACTGGTTCACTGGTAAATGTAGCTGTAATAACGATTTTATGATTAGCAAGTGCTTTCATTATTGGCATGGGTTACTCTGTTGGCAGCGACAATACGAAGTCTATCTGATTTTATCTTCAAACGGTTTTCCTAGTTAATCCAATATATCAAAATTTATAGCCAAATTTCTCTATATCTCTGCTAAAGTATTTTGCGATAATCTCAATAGTATCATCATCGTAATATTCACGGTAGTTGCCATGTTTTGAGGAATTAATATGAGGTAAAGTCGCATTTATACCAAGTTTTTCACATAGGACACTGAAGTCGTTATTAAGATTTTCAAAACGGCAGATAAAATCTACTAAAATTTTCCCTTCATGATCTGTAATCCAATCCAACTGAGGCATAAACATTTTAGGGATGTCATAATACAAAGGATCTTTATTCCCGTAGGTCAACTTAACCCACTCTTTAAATTTTATTGGTTTTGTCCTTAAATTTGTCTGATTGGTTTCAACACGATAATGAAAGTGAGAAATAACTTTGTCCCAAGGATTTCTAACACTTGTAAATTTATATACTCGCTCCCACCTTTGTTTGCCCATTTCGTCAATTTTTTCTAAAGCAGTTTTATGCTCAAAAGGTAAATTTAGAGATTTCTCAATACTTCTGCCACCTGTCTTATTAATATGAATAAAGACAACATTGCCAAAATAGCGTTGGCGCAAAAGTTTAACTTGTTCACCGACATAATAGGGAATATATAGTATATCTGTAAACTCTATTTTCTGATTAGCAAAGGCTGGTATTACTGGCATGGGTTAGTCTGTTAAAGGCGACAGAAAGACAAAGTTGAGAAAAGCAAAAAAAGAAGCTAAGGCGAGCAAGTCAGACAAGCAGGTCATAGCCGTCCCTTGTGTCCTGACATCCTATCATAGGAAAGGAAATTTGTCATGGAAGAGAAAAGAAAATTTGTCATGGTCAACGAAATTCGGTAATATGTGGTAGTCTGAGAAGCGCTCACTAGCTTTAGCTATCAAAACAACGGTTACTTGTAGTAAGATAACGAGGGTTAAAAAAGCAGTAGCAGGGGGGCTGAGAAAGCCATCGCTCTATGCTGACAGATAAAGCGACGGGAGTATGTTACCACAACTCAAGCACAATAACCTTAAAATTGTCGGGGAGCATTATATTTTCGCCAATTGCCTTCTACTCCGCCAATCCAGCCAAAATCTAAAATCATTCCAGCAAAATGTCCACAACTCAAATATAAATTCTATATGTCCGCCAAAGTCCCTCAAGATCGATCGACGACTAATATTATCTCCGATGTCAGCAAATTTTGGCACAGTGTCAAGCTGATCGCTGCTCCCTATTGGTATCCTACCGAGTCGGGGGGAAGGACTTTTGCCGATGTGATTCAAGCTTGGGCAATGCTCATCCTACTAATCGGGGTAATCCTAGGAGTTGTGGGATTAAATGCCTTCAATAGCTTTGTTAGTAATTACTTAGTTGATGTCATTCTTGAAAAAAGTGATTTTGATAAATTTGTCAAAACTTTGGTAGTTTTTGCGGTTGGACTGCTCTTTGTCACCCTTTTGGTTGGCTTGCTTAAATTTCTCAGGAAAAGAATCGCCCTCGATTGGTATGCTTGGCTCAATGACTGGATTCTCAACAAATATTTGCATAATCGCGCCTATTACAGAATTAATTTTAAATCCGATATCGACAACCCAGATCAGCGTTTATCCCAGGAAATTGAGCCGATTACCAGTAAAGCTCTCTCCTTTTTTGCCGTTGCCCTAGAAAATGTCCTAGATATGATCACTTTTTTAGTGATTCTCTGGTCAATTTCTTCCTCTGTCGCCATTATTTTAGTCGTTTGGACAATTCTCGGTAACGTCATTGCTATCTATTTTAACCAAGCTTTAAATAAAATTACTCAAGAAGAATTAGAACTTAAGGCTAACTACAATTATGCTCTAACCCACATTCGTAATCATGCGGAGTCAATCGCTTTCTTTGAGGGAGAAAATCAGGAATTAAATATTATTCAGCGGCGATTTAATAAACTCTTAGACAGCGCTAAACGTAAAATTGATTGGGAGAGAGGCACAGAAATTTTTAGTCGGGGCTATCAGGCGGCAATTCAAGTATTTACTTTTGTCATTTTGGGTCCTTTGTATATCAATAGTGAGGGCATTAGTTTCGGACAGGTCGGGCAAGCCTGTTTAGCGGCTAATTTGTTTGCTACGGCGCTGGCGGAATTAATTAGTGAATTTGGCACTTCGGCACAATTTAGCAGTTATGTTGAACGTCTATCGCAATTTTCCCAAGCCTTAGAAGAAGTCATTAAACAACCAGAAAATTTAAGCACGATTACAACTATCGAAGAAACCCAATTTTCCTTTGAAGATGTCACCTTGCAAACTCCCGATTATGAACAGGTAATTGTCGAAAACCTCTCCCTTTCTGTTCAGCCTGGACAAGGTTTATTAATTGTCGGGCCGAGTGGTCGGGGTAAAAGTTCTTTGCTACGCGCTATCGCCGGTTTATGGAATGCAGGAACCGGCCGATTAGTGCGTCCCCCCCTAGAAGAAGTATTGTTTCTGCCCCAACGTCCCTATATAATATTAGGAACCTTGCGAGAACAGTTACTTTATCCCAATCGCAATCAAGAAACCAATGAGATAAAATTAAGGGAAGTTTTGCAAGAAGTCAATCTCCAAAATTTACTAAATCGAGTCGATAGCTTTGATACAGAAGAGCCTTGGGAAAACATTTTGTCCCTGGGAGAACAACAACGTTTGGCTTTTGCCAGGGTCTTAATTACCCGTCCCAGTTTTACTATCCTCGATGAAGCCACAAGTGCTTTGGACTTAAACAATGAGGAAAATTTATATCGGCAATTGCAGAAAACTCACACAACTTTTATTAGTGTCGGACATCGGGAAAGTCTCTTTAACTATCATCAATGGGTTTTAGAACTCTCTAGTAATTCCCATTGGCAACTGCTTACAGTGGAGGAATATCGCCGACAAAAAGTGAAAGAAATTATTAACATTTCTGTCGATAATTCTCAAGATAGGCTCGAAGATTTAGCGAATCAGGAAACCGAGGTCAATCCTAAAATCAATTCTGCCGGGGAACCCCCCCCCGAATCGCCAACGACAACAATCTTAACAGAAGTCGAAGAGGGACTTTCCCATGCACAAATGAAGGAATTAAGCGACTATTCCCTTAGTAGCATCAGAAGCAAAGCCAGTCAGGGAAAATCAATTACGGGGAAAGATGGACTGACCTATCGCTATGACAAAGACCCTAAAATCTTAAAATGGCTAAGAGTTTAGCCGATGAGAGACCGGTCAAAAAACAACGTTAAACCATTACACCAACTTAGCTACCCAAAAAATGAATCAAACCCTGGTTAATCAACAACAGTTCTTCCAAGAAATCGTCCAAGATATCGAGCAAAATAAAATTGCAATTGCGGCGAAAAAACTGCGTCAACAGGAAGCAGATGGCTGTGAAATTCCGGCTCAGTGGCTGTGGAAAACAGCAGAGGCTTTAGAAACCAACGACTGGAGCATTTTATCAGAAGATTTCATTAATCTGAATTTTATCGGTAAAAATGGTTATTTTCTCATGATTGCTCCCTATCGCATCAATCGTCAGGGAGAACGACAACTCACTTTGAGTGCGATTTACGGAAAAATTCACCAAAATAGTCAACCTTCTATCGAACAACTAGAAAGCTTGACTCGTGAAAAATTTGGCAGTCTAAGACAACCGATTCCTAGAAATTTATCCTTTACTGAAATTGCCAGTTGTGGCACGATTAAAGGTGAAAAGGGGGAGGCTTTTATCGTTCCCCATAGGTGGACTTTTCCCAATAGTGTTCAGGGGCCAGCTTTAAATAATGCCAGTGAGCAAAAACGACGCTTTTCTGGATCTAGCTACGAATGTATCCGAAAAATTTTTGAGCCAGAAACGGCCGATTTGCTATTAGGACCCCTGGAGGATCAAATTAATGGTGAACGCTATCGTCATCTCGATACCCAATTCCATGAAGCGGGTCATGCTAGTGGGTTAGGATTTGACTTAAAACTCAAAAATAAACTGTTTCAAAACTATACCTATGCCGGAGTCGAGGAGTGGCGCTCAGATAGTTTAGGCTTTGAATTTGCCGACTGTGCTTTACCTGCCGAAGAAGCGGGAAAATTAGTCGCTGTTAATTTCTGCATTCGCTTTGGTTTAGATGCTCACCGTTTAGGGGGTTTAGAAAAAGATGTGGATGTCCATGCTAGTTTGATCAGTTTGGAATATCTCTTGCAAAATGATGCCATTTATCTCACAAAAAATGGTCAATTAGCCCTGCGTAATGTCAGTTATCCAGGCTTACTAAAAGCGGTGGAAATGCACCGAACAAAAGCTTTATCTCTAACGCGAAGGGAGTTGAATCTAAATAGTCCAACAGGTCTTTTTGCTCTGTATAAAGTAGAGATTCATCCCGCAACCCAATTAATTTTTCAGGGACTAATTGTAGAGCGCTGCCGCGGAATTTGGTCAGAGTTACAATAAGTACCTAGGGTTTGCTGATGACCAGCCCGGGGAGGGATGTCAGGCAGCCATGAGCATCCCACCAAAGCCTATTGATGGCGATAGGGATTGGGGTCAACTCCTCTGAGTTTCTGGCCCCAGCAAGTGCCGGCTCTGGAATATTAGTCGTTGACTCCTAAGTAGCTGTTTGCAATTAAATAGAAGATAGGTTTTGCACTCGATCCCCCCTGCCCCCCTTAATAAGGGGGGTGCCGACAGGCGGGGGGAGCTTAGAGTTTTTTACGCCCATCTACTTACACATTTATTTATATATATCGCTAGACAACTAAAATGTGTTAAACTAGGCGGTAGCATTCCCTCTTTTTTCCCCAGTCGATGACAAAACCAATGGCTGAACAACGCTCTGTACTAAAATTTAATGGCATCGATGATCACATGGATCTATCCCACGGATTTCTCGATATTGATCAGAGTATTACCATTACATTTTGGGCAAAAGGGGAAAATAATTTAGCTACAGAAACGACTCTTTTAGAAGCTGTTAATCGGGAAAATAACCGCGTTCTACATACTACCCTGCCTTGGGGCGATCCCGTGAAACCTGCTATTTTTTGGGATGCGGGAAATGAAGAAGGTTTTGATCGAATTGAAAAAAAAGTCAAGCTTAAGGATTATAGTGATTGGACTCATTGGGCCTTTGTCAAAAATGCGACCACAGGCCGAATGTTGATCTATCGCAATGGGATCATTTGGCATCGTGGCAACGGTCATAACCGTGCCTTAACGGGGATTGAAAAAATCATCTTGGGAGCCTCTGTTAATCTCTCTCATTATTGGCAAGGTTGTCTTGCAGAACTTTCTGTTTGGAATCAAGCGCTTAGCCAAGAAGAAATCCAAAACGCGATGTATCAATCTCCCCGGGTTGATGACCTTGGCTTAGTTACTTATTTATCACTCAATGGCAGTGCCGAGGATCAAACAAGTTATAGCAATCATGGTATTCTTTATGGGACAACCTGGCAACTAGATAGTCTTCCCTCCAAACCGACCTCGATCCCTAAATCAAAAACTCAGACTAGCAGTAAAGCTAGAAGGAGTGCGAAAAGGATAACAATGGTCAACGAAATTTTTAACTCCCTTGAAGAAGAAGAAGTGGTTGAACAGGATGCTCCAGCAGAAAATCAAGAACCTTCCCCGGAAGATAATTCAGAATCAATTATAATTGCCGCAGAAGCTGCTCTTGCCAGCAATGAAATTGAGGAGATTAGTGAAACAGCAATTTCTCAACCGGATATCCTCACTTATTCAAGCCAGAAAAAACGGTTAATTATTTGTTGTGATGGTTCTTGGGAAGACTCTACCAGTGCCTATCCCACCAATGTGGTTAAATTCGCCGAATCTATTAAGTATATTGCCGAGGATCAAACCCCCCAAATCGTCTTTTTGTCAGGTTCTGGCACCCCCGAAGATAACGAATTTATTAAAAGTTTAGGGAATGAAACTTTTGGCTGGGGCCTTGATCGGATGATTCAAGATGCCTATCGTTTTCTCGTCCTTAACTACAATCCCACAACCGAGGATGAAATTTATTTGTTAGGTTTTAGTCGAGGAGCATATATCGTTCGTTGTTTGGCTAGTTTTATCGATAAATGTGGAATCCTAAAACGCTCTAAGATTAAAGAAATTCCCCTAGCTTATCAACTCTATCGAGACCACACCGTTAGTTCCGATAGTGCCAAAGCTCAACAATTCCGTGCCGCTAATGCTAAAAAAATTGAGACAGAAAAGGAAGATTTTCAAGATCGTATTCCAGTTAAGATGTTAGGTTGTTGGGATACAGTTGGTAGTTTTGGTATTCCTGATTTAACTCCTTGGTTTCCCCTGGCTAAGTTTTATCATAAAAAATATGAATTTAGTAATACAAAATTAAGTCCGATTATCCAGAATGCTTTTCATGCTGTTGCCATTGATGAAAAACGTAAAAACTTTCCTTCCACTCCGATAAAAGCCAATCCAGAAAATCCCGAACAAGTTGTTAAAGAAGTTTTATTTGTGGGTGAACATACCTGTCTAGGTGGTGGCAAAAAAGAATATCAAGGACTTTCCGATTACCCCTTACAATGGATGATTAATCAAGCCAAAAAATTGGGATTAGAGTTTGACTCAACCACCTCTGAATCCGAGGAATTCCAAATTAAACCAGACCCGACCATCAAGTTCGATAATACGGTTAAGGGATTATTGGGAGGTGAGCAATGGCGATATTTCAATACAAAAGTTGTCACTGTTCATCACAGTGTGGTAAAACGATTAAAGGCTTTTTCCGATTATCGTCCCAAAAGTCTTGAACCTTTTCTTCAAGCTTTACTTGACGACGATCAACAGACAGATTAACCTTGCTTTAGAATTAAACTAATCCTTCGCTAGAAATTTGAGGTGATTTTTATGGAACTCGATAACATTATCAAAAAAGTGGCAGGTACTTATTTAGCTTCGGCTATTATTGCTGTCATCGTGCTAATTCTGACCCTCGGACAACCCTTTGTAGTTTTTCTGGGTATTGGAGCGATGGGGTTGGTTACTGTCCTAGGAGATGCGATTGCTCAGTACGGAATTGAAGCAGTTCTGAATGCTTTTTACGCCGAGCGAAGTAAACAAGAATCCCTGGAAACACTTTTGTCTGAAATTGATGCTTTACCTCTGACTGATGACCTGAAATTAAAAACTAAAAAATACTTGACTGACCATCAAGAACAGACAGTAAAACAGGAAGAAACGGTAACTGAGCCAACTCCTGAAAGTCCTCAAACAGTTGTTATTGAAAATGAACCAGTTATTGAAAATGAACCAGTTATTGTTGAAGTTGAAAATGTTTAATTAGGTATTGCTCCCTCTTGCAAGAGATGGGAGCAGCGAATGATTATTGCTAAGTAATGAGGAATTTTTTGGTCTAAGATAGCTATGCTAAATAGGAACTCTCAACATCTGATGACCTATAAAAAAATTGCCATTTATGAGCAAAGCTATCAACTTCCTGTTTTTAAAAATAGATACTTAAAAAATTTTCAGAAAATCATCAAGGAACGTCGGAAATTGATTCAAGAAGGAGTTCGCTACCATTACTATTTTGGTAAGATTATTAAACGAAAAGAAAAAATTACTCAACAAGAAATCTTGATCGAGACTCAGTTATTAATTAAAGACTATAATTTATTAATTAATGGACTAGAAATCTATCAAGACGGATATTATCGTTTTTTACTCCAACTCAGTGACAATCTCAAAATTTTATTTTCCCAAAAATATCAAGAATTAAAAATCTTAGACTACGAGAGAATAAAGTTAGAAATTAAAAATAATAATAATCAAAATATTCTCGATCAACTCAAGCTAGAAAAACAGGAAAATTTTCGGGCAATTTTGCTACTGGGAAAAACATCTTTTTTGATGTTGAGAAAAACTAAATTACTAGGGGAAGGAGTTCAGAAATTAGCCGAGGATACTCAAAAGCAGAAAAAAATTGTGCAAGCAATTATTCAAGAACTCAAAATTTATGAGGAATTAAATCATTATCAACTCAAATCTCAACGAGTTCGCCAAGAAATTGCTGATCTTGCCCAAAATGCGATTAATTTTGAAAACTACTTACAGGACTATTTTGCTCCTTTTCAATTATTAATAGAAGAAGTGATTAAGGTGGATGAAGAATTTTATGCAACAGTTGGAGAAATTAAGTATTTGGTAGATAATATTTTTCCACCTCAGCCTGCTATCTTAGAAACGTCAGATTCAGCAATAAATTCTGAGTTTTTGCTGAATTTTCTGGCGACTGGTTACGAGAAAGAAGCAAGGTTAAAAGATGCTTTTTCTTCTGATCAATTTAATGATTACTTATTCAATGAAAGTGAATGGTCAGCACAATTTATTTCCCTAGAAAAAACCATCAATAAATTATCTCATTATTTAGCAGAACAAGAGGTTTGTCAAAAAGACACTATTCTAAAAACTCCCCTAGAAATAGTTGTCTCTCAATTCACTCAAAACAATATTGACAAATCTTCTAGTTCCAAAAATCCCCAGACTTCCCCAAATATCTTAACTCAAGAATCGACGGATCTTGATTATAATCAATTACAAGATTTGCTAAGAAAGCAACAGTGGCAAGCGGCTGATCGCCAAACGACTAAACTACTATTGAAAATTTTGGGTAGGACCTACTGGAATGAGGTTTATCCTCAAGATATTGCTCAATTACCTTGTTCGGAACTGAAAAAAATTGATCAACTTTGGCTTCATTATAGTCATGGTCATTTTGGGTTTAGTATTCAGCAGGCTATTTTCTCTAGTCTCGGTGGTTTAGTGGATTATGAAACCCAAAAGAAACTAGGCGATCGCTTAGGTTGGCGGAAGGAAGGTCAATGGCTCAATTATGAGCAACTAAACTTTCAATTAGAGCCGAATTCTCCCCTCGGTCATTTACCGGTTCATTGGTTGATTTTTGAGGAAAATCTTGGTGATCCATCTGCCGAGGTTTCTGATCATCAAAACTCCGTGGCTTTCTGGAGAGTTGGCAATTGGTTATTATGGCAACTTCACCTCGTTTTCAGCAAAATTCAAGCCTGTGGAATTATTCCTCTGTCTGACTTTTAAAGCCATTATCCTATTAAAAACTGATTTGCTATCAGACTAAATCTGGTTATTAAAAACTGATTATTTATTCCCTTTTTTGCATGAGTGCATGAGTAGAAAACGGGTTTCTCCGAGAAACCCGTTTTCTGTGCGTTACTCAACGGATTTAGTATAACTCTTAATCAGAAAAATATCGGCAAAAAATCCCCCCTTTGATCACGAAGAAAAGGAGGGAAAAGCTCTTAAGTACCTGGCGGTTTAGGCCATCCATTCCGTATGGAAAAACTCACCTCTGGGTTTATCGGTACGTTCATAGGTATGAGCGCCAAAATAATCCCGTTGTGCTTGGGTGAGATTTTGCGGTAAATTGGCCCGACGATAACTATCAAAATAGTCCAAAGAAGAACTAAAAGCTGGGACGGGAATTCCCAACTTATTAGCCAAGACTAACACCTCACGCCATGCTTCTTGGCGATCGAGGATACTTTGCTTAAATTCCGGCGCTAACAACAAATTCGGCAGGCCCGGATTTTCCGCAAAAGCTTTGCGAATTTTATCCAAGAAACCGGCCCGAATAATACAGCCGCCCTTCCAGATACGGGCTGATTCCGGCAGACTGATATTATAGTTAAACTCCTGAGAAGCTTTAGCGATTAAAGCCATACCTTGGGCATAGGAACACATTTTCGAGCAGTAAAGAGCATCACGCACCTTATCCACAAATAGTGCCGCATCCCCCGGATAGGTTTCCCCCGGTCCGGGTAACTCTTTTGAGGCTGCCACCCGTTCATCCTTATAAGCGGACATCACGCGAGCATTAACCGCAGCATAAATGGTCGGAATTGGCACCCCCAACTCCAAGGAACTTAACACTGTCCAGCGTCCTGTTCCCTTTTGTCCCGCCGAATCCAAGATTAAATCTACCAGATGATGGCCGGTTTCCGGGTCAACATACTTAAAGATATCGGCGGTAATTTCAATTAAATAAGAATTAAGCTCATCGGTGCGATTCCACTCGGCGAAAGTTTCCTGTAACTGCTGATTGCTTAGTCCTAGACCATTTTTCAGCACGTCGTAGGCTTCGGCAATTAACTGCATATCGCCGTACTCGATGCCATTGTGAACCATTTTCACATAATGGCCCGCCCCCCCGGATCCCACGTAGGTGACACAGGGACCATCATCGACTTGGGCGGCAATTTTGGTTAAAATCGGCTCTAATTCCCGATAGGCGAACTCTGTACCCCCCGGCATCAGGGAAGGGCCGTGCAGAGCGCCTTCTTCGCCACCACTGACCCCCATCCCGACAAAACCCAGTTTAGTGGTCGATTCTAGGTCGCGGGTGCGTCTTTCCGTGTCCTCGTAGAGGGAGTTACCGCCATCGATAATCATATCTCCTTCTTCGAGAAGGGGTTTTAATTGTTCAATCACGGCATCCACCGGCGGGCCAGCTTTTACCATGACCAAAATTTTGCGGGGACGCTCTAAAATTTGGACGAATTCTTCTAAACTATAGGCCGCCTTGACATCTTTGCCGACGGCGCGAGTTTCCATAAATTCTTGAGTTTTGCTGGCGGTGCGATTGTAAACAGCGATGGGAAAACCCCGACTCTCCACATTGAGAGCGAGATTTTCTCCCATGACAGCTAGTCCGATAACACCGAAGGTACGTTTAGTCATAGAAATTCAGTCTCGGCTGATGCGTTCTTCCTCCCCTTTTAGCGCCTACTTTCCCTAGGATAGCTAAACTTTCCCTATTTCTTAAGCCTTGACTAATCAGTGATCAGTGATCAGTAATCAGTAATCAGTGATCAGATTTGGGTTTTCAGTGACCGGCATTGAGTGAGGAGTGTGACAGCGTTTCTCCTCAAGATGAAGTGTAACCTAAGTAGATAGGTATTAAAAACTTTCAGATCCCCCCGCCTATCGGCACCCCCCTTATCAAGGGGGGCAGGGGGGATCGAACCTAAAATCCATTTTTAATTTAATTATAACCAGCTACTTAATTTGCTATCACCCCCTGACGACTGGCTACTGTTGCCCGTTCCCTCAAACCAGAGACTTCCTACCTCACCATTAAGATAACTGCTATAAATGGCATTCACTGATGACTGAAAAACCCCCAAGCGCAGAAAAGTTAATGCTAATGTTAAATTAAATTAAGAAAATCCCCATTATTCCTCGGCTTATATGCAGTTAACTTGGCTTGATAGTAATTCTTGGTTAATCGAAATCGGGGGAAAACGCCTGCTTCTCGACCCTTGGTTGGTAGGTTCCCTGACTTTTGGTAATTTAACTTGGCTATTTGAGGGCAAAAAAACCGCTAATCATGCCATTCCCCAAAATATCGATCTGATTCTTCTCTCCCAAGGTTTGGAAGATCACGCCCATCCTCCTACTTTACAGGTACTCGATCGCCAAATTCCCGTGGTGGCTTCTCCTAATGCCGAAAAAGTCGTTCGAGCGCTTAATTATACCCATCTCATCCCTTTAACCCACGGCTCTAGTTATATCTTTGACAATGCGATCGAAATTACTGCTGTCCCCGGTTCTCCAATCGGGCCGACTCTGGTGGAAAATGGTTATGTTATCAAGGAATTAGCGACAAATCAGAGTATCTACTACGAACCCCACGGTTATCATTCTCCTAGCCTCGATTCTCTGGGTAAAATTGATGTGATTATCACTCCTTTGATTGACTTAAAAATACCTTTCCTCGGACCGGTAATCAAAGGACAAGAAAGCGCCTTAGCAGTCTGTCAACGCTTGCAGCCCGAATATATTATTTCTACGGCTGCCGGTGGTGATATCGAGTTTAAAGGTTTATTGATGGCGGTGTTAAGTGCGGAGGGTAGTCCCGAATCTTTTCAAGAATTATTAACATCCCATGCCTTACCGACAAAGGTAATCGATCCTCGTCCTTGGCAACCTTTTACAGTGGAATTAGGCGAATGCGTCCCTGGTTTGAGCTAATCTGAGTTAAGGGAAGAATAGAAAAAAGTTAAAACTTTCTTCCCGATTTTTATCTAAAAAAGTAGAATTTTTGTTATATCTTTGCTGGCTACAGATAACATTAATTGTTTAAAAAAACTGGCTCTCTTGCATATTGGATGTAAAATGGGTAAAACCCCACACCCCACACCCTGCCCCCAGGAAAAACTTTTTCAGCAAACCCTAATTAAAAGTGGCTCTTCTTTACTAAATTTTCTATGAATCAGTTGCCCTTATTTTCTCAGTCAAAATCAGTACGAGACTTTTATCAACCTGATGCCGAAATAATTCTTTATCAAGGAGATAGCAATAATTTTATCAAGACTATACCAGATAATTCTGTGAGCTTGATTATTACTTCTCCTCCCTACAATTTAGGAAAAGACTACGAAAAAAAAATCTCTTTGGATACTTATCTGGAAACCCAAACCAAAATTCTGGTAGAATTCCCTAGAATCTTGCAAGATAATGGCAGTATTTGCTGGCAGGTGGGAAATTTCGTTCAAGAGGGAGAAGTTTATCCTTTAGATATTTTTTATTATCAGCTATTTAAACAAATGGGCTTCTTTTTAAGAAATAGAATTGTCTGGCATTTTGGCCATGGACTACATACCTCTAAAAGATTTTCTGGCAGGTATGAAACTATTTTATGGTTGACAAAAACCGATAAATATATCTTTAATCTTGATCCGGTGAGAATCCCCGCTAAATACCCTGGTAAGCGCCATTTTAAAGGTAAAAATATCGGTAAACCCTCTGGTAATCCTTTAGGAAAAAATCCCAGCGATGTTTGGGAGTTTTTAGCACAAGAATGGGATGAGTTACTGTGGGATATTCCTAACGTTAAATCTAATCATCCAGAGAAAACTATCCATCCTTGTCAATATCCAATCGAATTAGTAGAAAGATGTGTTTTAGCCTTGACAAATGAGGGGGATTGGGTTTTTGATCCCTTTGCCGGGGTTGGAACTTCTCTGATTGCTAGTATTATGCACAATCGTCGAGTGATGGGGAGTGAAAAAGAAGCAGAATATGTGAAAATTGCCCAAGAAAGAATCGCCGCTTATTTGCAAGGAAATCTCAAAATTCGTCCTTTAGGAAAACCTATTCATCAGCCTACTGGCCAAGAAAAAGTCGCTCAAATTCCCGAAGAATGGCACAATAATATATAGGAAGTAAAACTGAATCTCCCCAAGAAAGTACAGGTTTTTGCTCTCATATACTTGGGTTTTAATGCTTAGTGCCGTCTAACCCATCCTACAATGATTGATAAGTTTTTTTGTCACCATTTTTAGAGAAAACTTTCCAGAATTGTGGCGGTTTCTTGACCAGTTTTTTCCCAACTAAAAAGCTCGGCGCGTTGGCGACTCAGGGATTTTAATTTAAGACGTAATTGTTCATCAGTAGCGATTTGCTGCATTGCCTCTCTCATCTCATCAATACTATAGGGATTAATTAAAATTGCCGCATCTCCTGTGACTTCCGGGAGAGAGGAAAGATTAGAAGTAATCACAGGAGTTCCACAGGCGATCGCTTCTAGTACAGGTAATCCGAAACCTTCCCAAAGGGAAGGATAAACTAAAGCAGTTGCTTGGTTTAAAAGTTGCGGCAATTCTTCATAGGAAACATAGTTTAAAAATTGCACCCGTTGAGAGATTGATAATGCTTCTACCTGTTGCTGTAGAGCAGGGGTAAAACGGGGGTCAAATTGACCGACAATTAATAATTGATATTCGGGATCGATTTGGGAAAAAGCAGTAATTAAACGAGCGAGATTTTTATGAGGATCATAACGACCAAGATAGAGAAAATAGGGACGAGTCGCCAGATTTAGAGGACGAAAATTATGAGAATCATATCCAGAAAGAATCACGGTTATTTTGTCAAGAGGTATGTTAAAAAACTTATTAATATCCGAGGCAGTTGCTTGGGAAACAGCGATAATATGTGTGGCTTTTTTCAGGACTTGAGGTAAATAGTATTTATTATAAAAAGTTAAAGGAGAAAATTTCGGGAACCGCAGGGGAATTAAATCATGAACTGTGACAATATAGCGGCAATTTCCATAAATAGGTGCTTCGGGAATGGGGGTAAATAGCAGGGAAGACTTTAATTGTTGATAGGTTTGATAGAGTTGGGTTTCTGTCCAAATTAAGCGCTTAATATTGCCTTTGGTTCCCTGCTCTTGGGTGAGGTTTGCCGACACAGGATAGGTGTTAAAATCTGGGTAACTATTAGAAGTGATTAGGGTAGGATTTAAGTTAGCTAATTGAGGAATGAGATTTTTAGTATAGGTAGTCAATCCAGTATATTTAGTACCGAGAAAAGCGAGATTGATTAATAATTGATGATTTCTATTCATAGATATTAGCTAGTTAAGCAGGTAGGTGTTAAAAGTTGTCAGACACCACCCTTATCAAGGGAAGATTAAGGGGTGATCAGCACCCCCCTTATCAAGGGGGGATTAAGGGGTGATCAGCACCCCCCTTATCAAGGGGGGATTAAGGGGGGATCCATCTTCAATTTAATTATAACTACTTACTTATTATAAAAGAGAAAGATAAGCTTTTATAGTAGCTTGTGCGGTTTTTTGCCAAGAGAATTTTGCCGCTTGTTTTTTTCCTTTAGTGATTAATTCTTGACGGAGAGAGGTATCACTAATAACTTGATAGATTGCTGCGGCAATTTCTAGGGGATTATCGGGATTAATTAATATTGCCGAGTCTCTGGTGACTTCGGGTAAGGATGCAGTATTAGCAGTTACCACGGGACAACCTAAAGTCATCGCTTCTAAAACTGGTAATCCAAAACCTTCATAAAAGGAAGGATAGACAAAAACATCGGCTTTTTGATAATAATCCGCAACTAAGTCATCAGCAAGATAATCAAGATGTTGAATACTATCTCGAAAGGGAGACTGAGATATTTTATCGAAAATTGGTTGATACTTCCATCCTTTTTTGCCAATCAGAATCAGATTATGGTCTAATTTATACCTGTCCTTAAGATAGTTAAAAGCATCGATAAGATTAATAATATTTTTTCGTGGTTCTAGGGTACTAACAAAGAGTAAATAGGGTTTAGTGATGGTTAGAGATGAGGGATAATTGGGGAGAGAAGAATAACGACTTGCGAGGGGAGTAACAAAAATTTTCTCTGGGTTCACATCTAAATATTCAATAATATCTCGTTTGGTACTTGCGGAGTTAGCAATAACTAAATCTGTCCATTGTAGAGATTGTTTAATCCGTTGGGTGTAGGTTTTGACAATCCCCGTGACAAACTCAGGATATTTAATAAAAGTAACATCATGAATAGTCATAACTTTGCGACTCTGACGACAAGGATACACCACATGATCCAATCCGTGGAGAATATCGGGAGAATCAAGAAAGTTTTCTAGATAGGGAATTAGAGGATTAGGAAATCTGGTTAAAATATTGCTAAGACTGACGGGAATTGGTAAACATTTAACCTCTGGATAGGATTGCAGTTTTTCAGGGATAGAAAGATTACCCCGCAGCCAGTTTTTTACCGATGGTTGAAAACAGAGTGACAGGGAAAAGTTTTCTTGGTTTTGTAATTTAGCTAATTCGGCAATCAGGTGATAAGCATATAATCCAATTCCACTAGGATTTTGTCTTATCGGTGTACCATCAACTAAAATTTTAAGCATTTGCGGTTAGATGAGATTGACGGGATAGGTATTTTTAAAATTACAGATTCAATTGTCAATCTTGTTCGGTTAGGACAAGATTAAAATCGGCAATAGTTAATCTTACCCTATAGCGATCCTAAATGGCAGCCTTTTTTGGCTAGGTTACAGCCAATACTTAATTTATCGGGCAATTTTTTCGATTATTGTCCCCTCACCCACCCTACTACTATGATTGTCAACGGGTACTTATCAGCTATGAATCTCCTTGACGAAAAACACTGTAATTAGTTATAATCATGGAAGAATGGCTTCCTCGTACTTGTGGTGATCGGAGATTTCTCAAAAGTTATCTCAGGGATGGCTTAGTCCCCTACAGAACAAGCAAGATCGGGTAATGCCGAAAAATCTTGATTAACTAATGTTTTCACTATGTTTAATCGCTTAGTATCTTTTAAATCCTTAGAAGGCCATGAAGGTGAGGTTAAATGTCTAACTTTTTCCCAAGATGGTAAACTTTTGGCTAGTGCCGGAGATGATGGGAATATTCTAATCTGGGAATGGAGAAAAAATCAGAAGTTTTCTTTAACTAAAAAAATTGATGAAGTTTTTGAAGATGATATCAATAAAATATTTGGAGATCTAGAGGAGGGGATTAGCAATATATTTGGAAATAAGGGTGGAATCGCTATACCTAAAATTAATGATATGTTCTCAAAACCTCCTCAAGTAAAGGTTTCGGAGATTGATGATATATTTTCAAGACATAGACATAAAAGAATCAATTCTGTTGCTTTTAGTCCCTGTCAAGGATTTTTGGTCAGTGGAGGAGATGATCAAACCCTAAGAATTTGGTCACTGGAAACTAAAAAATTAATCTCTACCTTAACGGGACACCAAGACAAAGTTACAGCAGTAGCTGTTCATCCCGATGGGCAAATTATTGCTAGTGGCAGTGAAGATAAAACGGTGAAAATATGGTCAGTAAAAACTGGAGAAATTCTTTCTACTTTACAAGGTCATAGCGATAAAGTTCTAACAGTTAAATTTAGTCAAAATGGTCAACTTTTAGCCAGTGGTGGCGGCGAAAATGACAAAACGGTAATTATCTGGAATCTGGGAGAAAAGAGCAGTATTACCTTAAAAGGTCATTCCGATTGGTTTGGAGGTATTTTATCGGTAGATTTCGGCAGTAATAACAAATTTTTAGCCAGTGGCAGCAAAGACAAAACTATTAAAATCTGGGATATTAAAAGAGGTACAGAGGTAAAAACTCTCAGCGAACATAGTGATCATATCAATTCAGTTAGTGTTAGTCCTAATAATCAACTATTAGCCAGTGGTAGTGATGATAAAAGCTTAAAATTATGGGATTTAAAAGCAGGAAAAGCGATTATTTCTATTCCCCATCCCCAGAAAATCTATTCCGTTTGTTTTAGTCCCGATGGTAATTATATCGCCACGGCCTGCCAAGACAAAATCGTGAGAGTTTATGCCACTTCCGAACTACAATCTTTAGCAAGTTGAGCAATCTTTGAGCGGGTGCATCTCATTTTTGTAAATCTACTAAGTTGGGATTTTTAAAGGGAAACTATCTGCCAAAATTGATCGTTACTTCCGATTTTATTCCTCAATCCAAGCTTTTGGGGGGTTCTACCCCCCAAACCCCCCGTCGGGGGACGAAGCGCCTCCCCCGAACCCCCTGCGCATGAGCTTTTCGGTGGGATGCTTACACGCGGCTGCTGATATATTTGTAATAATTTAAGAGTCACTGATAATTGCTGATTGTCGATATTTCTGCAAATGTGATAGTCAATCCGGTTATTAAAACTGATTATTTATTCCCCTTTGCATGAGTGCCTCTTGCATGAGTGCCTCTCCTCGTAACTAGCCTGTACTCAACGGATTTAGTATAATTATCCACTAGAGATCGCTGCTGGTCTGTTCCTCTCGGAAGTAAAGCTGATATAATTGACAGCTAGGCTGGGCTAGGTCGCCTTTTAACTGAATTAAACCCATACTTTCCAGTTTATAGGCAGTAATCGGTTCTAATCGCACTCCCTTATCGGAAGAATTAACCACTTCCCCCATCGCTGTCAATAATTCCGGCTGTTTTTGCAGATTATCCCAGTGATGACGCAAGTGTGCCGCATAAATTCCCCCTTGGGTAGCAGCATTAGGGAGAATATTTTTTTCCCCGCGCACCCGCGCTTCCAGGGCCAAACGGCTAAGATAGGGATGACCAGCAACTAGAGTGATTAAATCCCCGATAAAACGCTGATTATCGTCATTTTTAGGCAATCCGTAGCTACTAGCCAAGTTTTCCAGTTGTTCGAGGTTAAAACCGGGTAATTTAATCGCACGGCCGACATTAAAGGGAGATTGATTAGCGTCCAATTGAATATAGATTTCCGTGGAATTAGCAATCGCTAACCGCAAATTCTGCCAGATTTCCAAATTATTAGCTTCTTCGTGCCAACAGCGCAAAAGCGGCAGAAAATCCCTAGCGATGTCGGGATACTCGAAAATTCTGTCTAAATTATCTAGGGCCAAAAAGAGCGGCCCGTTAATCTGTTCCAAAAGATAGGACTGAAAATAGGTTTGACAACTGATTAAACTGCCAAATAGTTCCTCATCCCAATATTCATCTAATTGCGGCTTTAAACCCAATTCTCGGCTAACATTTGCCGAAAACCAGCGACAAAATCGGTCCAAACTGGCAAACATCGCCTTTTCTGCCACTTGACAATTAATATAAACTGTGCTATGTCCCCAACTATCTGCTTGAGCGAGCAGATGTTTAAGGAGAGAAGTTTTACCGGTCTTTTCGGGGGATTTAATGTGAATGAGTGACCCCGGGCGATTAATTTCTTGATAACAGTCGCTTTCGACGGGAGGGCGGCTAATATAAGTATCTATGACTGATTTTTCTGCTAGTATCGGGGTGGGGTGATTTTTCCATTCAGGATATTTGATATCTTTGAACCATTCTCGGAGGATTTGGAACTTACCCGGCCCTTTACTACCTAATTCTAGTTCGGGACAACCATTATCTTTATCTGCCGAGAAATAGCTATAGATTTTAGTCATTTGTTTTTTATAGGTTTCATGGCTGGCGGCCTCGGCCATTTCCCAAATTTCCTCATCCGGTTTGCGCCAATTTTCGTAGGCAAAACGAACTAAAAAAATCTCCTTTAATTTGCCTTGAACACCGTATTCTCTAGCTAGATGTTTAAGAAACTCGTCCCATCCCTGTGGTTTCATTGGGTTCTACTTTATTCTACTTATATTCCCTTTTTTTCCATGTTAACCCCTTTTTCCCTCTTGGCAATGGGACTGACATCCGAGCGGAAAAGCCCTATGGTAAAAATAGGTCAATTACCTGATGGTGTCTAAGGGAGTAAAAGCCATGAAAATCTCGTTAACCTTGTTTGTTGTGGTCTCCTTGCTGTTAGGTTCTCTTCCTCACACTTTAGCGGTTAATAGTCAAGATAACCATTTTGACCATTCCTCTTGGCCGCTAAGTTTACAAAACCGTGACTGTAAGGGTGATAAGGACGATAATTGCAATTAGTCCTGATTATCTCGGTTAAGGTTGTTAGTCTATATCCCCCACCGATGAAAAAATCGTGGTCGGGATTTTTTTTTATCGAAAATTTTGGTTTTAAAATCCCGACTTTTAAGGATGGCTTTGTCATTTTATTTTTTCATGTTTCTGAACGATGGAATTGTTATTTGTCGTCGATACCATAGACGGGAAGAGTTGCTTACAGATATAGCCAAGGCATAGTTTGGCGAGTCAAGACACGAATTGCGTATTTCAACTGTTCGGAACGACTATTATAGTCTTTTCCCCCAAAATGTCCCGCAATACCAGAAAATTTCGGTTCAACGGGAAACCTTTTACAAACATTAGCCGATTGTGATGCTAAATTAATAGCTTGATAATATTGATGTTCACTGTAAAAACACCCCTGCTGATGATTTTTGTGCATCGGCTGCAGGTAGCTTTCATAAAAGCATTTGCTAAAGACAAGAAAACGAGTATCTGCATAGGAAGGATTATTTTGTTTGGCTCTTCCGAACTTGTCATGTAAAATTAAATAAAAAACAGACAATTATTGCTGACCAATAAAACAATAATTTATCTTTAAAAGCTCACTATGCTTGCAATACAGCAATTTATTGGTTAAAATATAAACAGCCAAGACC
>NZ_JBLZRT010000119.1:0-36361 GCF_048564745.1 Microcystis sp. | reverse complement strand
CAATTATAAAAATTGAGATAGTTTGTGCCGCTTAAATAAAGAGGTTTTGATAACCAAATTAAAGCATATCTAAAGAGTTTTGAGTTAAAAGTTAAACTTCAAGTTTTCATTCAGGACGAATGTACTGGTTAACTAATTTTTTGGGGAAAATTAGTTAGCCTATCATTATAACATATAATTAATTTGCAAGAATTCTAATAATTAGGTTTTGCTGAAAAAGTTTGTTGGTGGAGTCAGTTATCAGTTATCAGTTATCAGATGTGAGTTTTTAGTTTACTGTTTACTTTTGACTGAAAAAGTTCCCCACACCCCACACCCCACTTCCCCGCTAAAAACCTTTTCACCTAGCTCTAGTATAGGAGATAGTACGGGAATCTGGAAAAACTCAATAGCGAAAACCCTACCCCGGTCAGAGAATCTTTTATCTACCCTAAAAGTGTAGAGATAAACCAACATCTCTAGCGTCAAGAAAACTTCGGAGGTGACTTATATGGCACTTATACGTTGGGAACCTTTCAGAGAAGTAGAAAGCCTACAGAAAGAAATGAATCGCTTGTTTGACCGTCTTGTGCCGACTGATGTAGGCGATGGCGAAAAAATGGGGTTATCCTTCGTCCCGGCGGCGGAAATGACCGAAACGCCAGAGGCAGTTCAGCTTAAACTGGAAATACCCGGTATGGAAGCCAAAGACCTCAACCTGGAAGTAACAGCCGATAGTCTGACCATTAATGGTGAAAGGAAATCGGAAATTAAAACCGAAGAAGAAGGATTTACCCGCACTGAGTTCCGTTATGGTAAATTCCATCGGGTTATTCCTCTACCGGTTCGGGTTGATAACAATAACGTGACTGCTGAATACAAAGATGGCATTCTCAATCTCACCCTCCCGAAAGCGGAAGAAGAAAAAAATAAAGTGGTGAAAGTGTCCATCAATCCTGCTATTGCTCAATGATGTAGCTCTCATTGTCCGGTCTTGAGCAAAAAGGTTAACCTAGTCTGATTAAACCAAAGCGGGAGTATTAAATCATACTTCCGCTTTTAGCTTCCTAATCATTTAAAACTTCTAACACTGCTTGGGGTGATAATTTATCTTTAAACCAGATAACCTGAGCGGGTAGATTTTGAAATTTAACTCCAGCTTTTTCTAGATTTAACCGTTCCGATACGGCTAAAATTAGATTATTTGCTTGGGCCGATTTAACCTGTAAGAATTTCTTTTGTAGGTATTCTGGTCGCCAATAGCCAACAATTTCCAGGAGAAAAATGCGACCATCGGGATGCACTAAACGGAAATCGGGAATCATCACTCCTCCGGGTAAAGGCACTAAATCCACTTCCCTTTCTAACTGCCATTCAGTCTTTAACTGTAACCAACGTTTAGCGAAAGATTCCTCTAACATACTATCGTAGGGTTTACCCGGGGAATAGTGGGACACCAGACCACAGTTATCCTCTAAATTAAACTGTTGTTTTTTAATAGTTCCTGTGTAGGAATCTTTATACTGTAATTGTGCCTTCAAATTCCAGTGAGTAACATGGAGTAAGGCAGGAATTAATTTAGCGATTTCAATGCCATAACGACTATTAGCTTTAAATAAACTGGTGGGACCATCGATAGTAATAGTAAATCCCGTGTCGGCATCCCCTTCGATATAAGTCATTAAACGAAATAGTTTTAGATAGCGAAAGAGATATTTATATTCCCCCGGATCGTTGCGGTGGACGTTGATAATTAAATAACTGGCCCGATAAAAAATACCTTGAATTTGCGAGAGGTTGAAACGATGAATTAAGTTTTCGGGGGTGGGAGCATCAAATTGAGTGAGAATTTTATTCTCCGCTAAATCAGCATAGAGTCCTTTTTCTAGAGCCACTGGGAAAATTTCTTGATTTAATTCTTGGCTGAGTTGCTGGGCAATTTTCCCCAGAATTAGCGATCGATTTTGGGGAATAGGAACAAAGTTAGCCGCTTGTTCAAAAACTCTTTTTCTTAATTCCTGCGGTTCTAAGGGACTAATAATCTCAAAGATGGCAAAATGATTGGTTAATAGGTGAGCAAATCCCCGTTTAATTTTATAATCGGGACTGTCTCCCTCCAAGATTAGGAGTTTTTGGCTTAATTCTCCCTTAGTTGCACCGATACTTTCCTGAAAACAGCTGATTTGTTCTTGAGCGATCGCCAGATAATCAGGAGCGATCGGTAAGCGTTTGGGAATAATTGTCTCGCCATTTTGACGGGAAATCAATAAATCGGTCGGTAACATGGCAAGCTAGAGAAGAATAATCAGATGGGGAGAGGTGGGACGACAAGGAAAGGTCGAAACCCCAAAAATCCCCCGCTTCTAACTATTTTGGTCGAGATAACGCTCTAAATCCTCGATCACACGGGTTAATTCCGCTTCTGTGGTTAAGCGTAGGCGATCATCACGAACCGTTAACAAAACTTTAGCCGAAAAAGGATTCGGATAAATATTGGGATTACAAAACACTTCCAGAAACACATCACCAGTGTGCTGATATTCCATCGGTTTTTGGGGTTGGGGTTTACCCCCACTAGCGGCATTACTAGCGATCGCTTTCAGGCGATCGAGTAAAATGTTAATTTCCCTTTGCAAATCCAGAGCAGCACTGGGACTGAAACGAAAAGTAACGGAACCTTGCAAGAGATTAAGAGTTAAAGGAATCATCGAAAAAATCAGGTTAAGAGAAAGCCTGAAGTTAATTATATTAATTTGGGGAAATTTGGGGAAATTGGGTTTTGGGGGATGGTTCAGCAAACAGTAATCAGTCAGGTTCTTCGTTACTAGGTCCGGTTCGATCAGGTGATCGCTAAATGTCTTTCTCTATAATGGTTTCATCCCTTATAACCCCGTCCATTGCATAAGCAGGAACCGAAAGTCCATCAGTGAACTGAAAACTCGCCACTGATAACTGATAACTGATCACTGAATTTACCGACGCGGAACGAGATTAATCCGGCCTTCGTCCATTTCATCCATGAGTAACTCGAGGGCCTCATAATCCACATCGGAAACGTAGCCAAGACGAGCGAGGAGTTCATTAATTCCGTTTTCGATTTCTGGCGTGATTTGACGATAATATAGGGCTTGCTCCACTAATTGGCGGATAGTCGGCTGGGTATCCACAATTTCCTTACTCTAGCTCAATAAATCTAGTTTTTGTATCTTGCTTTACTTTATTTTAGCAAAAATACCAGTATCATTCTGGGTCATCATCAGTTATTCGGAGTTAGAGCTTAAACCTAACGACTTTCCCCTGATGTTCACCCTAGTCAGTCCTGATCACTGTTCCTCTTTACTACTGGGATCCTAAGGCTAACCTAAAATCGGTTCCTCCCTATAGGGGTCAAGATTAAAAAAAGATTAATCTTTTCAGGAGAGAGAAAATTTATCGAGACCGGGGTTGCAAAATCAGAAAGTTAGGACATAATAGCGGTATCTGATTTCCAGTTAAAAGGTTCATTTATGAATTTCAAAGCCCAGCCATGAAAAGTCCTGTAAAAGTCCCAGAAATAGCTCTATTTGAGCCAAGTGGCTATATTACCGCCGCTAACGTCCTAGAATTTCAAGAGCAGCTCACCAATCTGGTGAACCAGAATAGCTCTATCACTTTTCTCGTGGATATGAGTAGGGTGGAATTCCTCGACAGTGCCGGATTAATGGCTTTAGTTACCGCCTTTCGTCTGGCTCAAAGTCAAGAAAAATCCTTCAATATCTGTTCTATTCCACCTTCAGTCAAGATTATCTTTGAATTAACCCAACTGGACCGGGTTCTCTCGATTTTCCCTAGCCGTGCTGACTTTGGTGCTGTCATCACCCTCCCCCAAGCAGCGTAAGCAGACAAAATAGGGTTTCTCGCCGTAATTTCTCGGCTGCACTCTCAATTCTACCAGTAAATCACCTCTTGACTGGGCAGATTCCCATTTGTACAATCGACTCCTCAGGACAACAATTTTTCTCAAGGAGAGCCATTATACTGTTGAGATGGCTCTTTTCTTTTTGGGATATTATTTCCGGGGACAAACTACCCTACACTTGTCCGGAGCAGCTCACAAAAGACTGTCTGTTAAGAAATTCCATGACTTTAGTGATGACGGAGGGGAAGGGGTCCAAGATGATAGATAGGTAATCAGTAGTAATTTCCTAGAATCCATGACAGTCAACAATCTCCAGTATGCTTATTTTCCCGGTTGTGTCGCTCAAGGTGCCTGTCGGGAACTATATTTATCCACGGCAGCCCTGACGGAAGCTTTGGGGATTAATTTAGTCGAACTCAAAAAAGCTGCCTGTTGTGGTTCGGGAACCTATAAGGAAGATTCGCAACTCTTGGAAGATGCCGTCAATGCACGCAATATTGCCCTAGCGGAAGCCCTCAATTTACCCCTGTTGACTCACTGTAGCACCTGTCAGGGAGTGATCGGTCATGTGGATGAGCGCTTGAAGGAAGCAAAGCATAATAATCCCAATTATGTTGAGGAAGTTAATAATTATTTACAGAAAGAACATTGTTCCCCCTACCAAGGTACGACGACGGTTAAACACCTACTCTGGGCAATTGTGGGCGATTATGGCTTAGATAATCTGGCGGCCAAGGTGATTCGTCCCTTATCAGGCTTAAATTGTGCCGGTTTTTATGGTTGTTATCTCCTGCGGGCCCAGGATACTCTCCCCTACGATAATCCTTTTCAGCCGGAATCCCTAGAAAATGTCTTTCGGACCGTGGGGGCGAATCCGATTTATTATCAAGGACGCACTCAATGCTGTGGTTGGCCCCTGTCCAGTTATGCCACCACCCAATCGTTCCAAATGGCAGGAAAACACATTTTAGAGGCGATGGCAGCCGGGGCCGATTGTTTAGTCACCCCTTGTCCTTTATGCCATCTTAATCTTGATTCCCGACAACCGGAAGTGGCAAAAGTGATTGGTCGAAGTTTAGGTTTACCTGTGTTACATTTTTCCCAATTGGTCGCTTTAGCGGTGGGAGTCAGTCCCGATCGTTTAGGATTAGATCGACACATCGTTTCCACCAAATCCCTCTTAAAGAAATTGGGGTTTTAGAACTCAATCAGGAGTGTTAGCAATGGATTGGTTAAAAAGAATTTTTGGCTTAGATAAACCGGCAGATGCCGCTAGTGCGATCGCAGGGAAAGCCGCTGCTGCGGGTATTCCCCCCGAAAGAGTCGGATTAGATGGAAAATACGACGAAAGCGGACTAGCTAAACGAGTAGTTTTAGCTTTTGACGAGACACCGGATTTAGCTGATGAAGACAAATTGTGGGTCGCTCAAACTGGTGGTAAAGTTGTACTAAAAGGCAAGGTTTCCAATCAGGCGACTTTAAATAAAATGGTTGCGATCGCCAGTAAAGTCCATGGGGCAACCAGCGTCGATAGCAGTCAAGTAACTATTGGGTGAAGTCTTCCGTCTATATTCCCCGTGAAAATTAACCACTCAGTAGGTGGACCGGCATTGTTTTTTGTCTCTAGGTTGTTGTTAGGTGATTGCTGACTGATTAATCATGGTTGAATGTTAATCGGCTTTTCCTTTTAGGGAGACGAAATCGGGCTTATGGGAATTACTATTGTTACCATTTTGTGGAGGATGAGAACGATTTCTCAGTTCTGGGGGAGTGGGTAAACCCTGTTTCATTTCTGCTACTTTTAAGAGGATCAAATACTCATAAAAAGCTTGCAAAGTACACCAAGCAAAACCAGCTTTACCATCGAGAATTCCTGCTAGGATAAAATACATATAAAACCAACGAAGCAAGGGACGAAAAGGCAATCGTAGGGATAAATCTTTTAAAGCTCTCCGTCTATCTACTTCGGTTTCACCAAAAAATAAATTTTTCCAACTAACACCACCGTTAGCCAACTGATGTAAGGTTTCTGCTGCTTCATCGCTAGAATAACGATTATGTTTTTCAATCCAACGACTTAAACCTTTACTACAGGTATAGTGGGGATAGGTTTCTTGTAAAAAAGAGGTTTTTCCCCGACATTCTTCTCTTTCCGTGTGACCATAATCGCTAAACCAGACTTGATCTTTTCTAAATAGACGCATTTGATAACGGGGATACTGGGTGCTGCGACGGATCCAAGTTCCCATAAACATAACTCTTTCGGCCACATAAAAACCAGTAAATTCCTGTTGTTGCGTGGCACGCAGACATTCTGCATACAGTTGGGGTGTCATCCTTTCATCTGCTTCGAGAATATAAACCCAATCGTATTTAGTCTCGATATTTTCTAACATCCAAGTTCTTTGTTTACCATGGCTCTCGAATTGATGCTGAATCACACGCACTGGATAACGAGAAGCAATCTCTACTGTGCGATCGCTACTGTAGGAGTCAACCACAATCACATCATCGGATACAAGTGCCGATTCTACACAGGGGGCAATATCAATTTCTTCGTTATGGGTGAGAATGTAAATGGAAAACATAGATATAGTATGGTGTTTGATTATACGCAACCCGATCGGGCAGTAGTCCTATTTTGTACCGGAAAAAGCGGAATGAAAACCAGTTGATAGAACAGATTTTCTCAAAACTATCAGACTGCGCTCATTCTATCCTCGATCACTATTTTGTCAATATTCCTTAAGTATTACTTGAAAAATTCTTTAACCGAGCTTGGGGCGGCCGGCGATGAGCTATTCCCCGCCATGAGATAATAGACGGTGCTTTATGTCTTCAGTAATTTTCGATGACTGCTGTTTCCGAGTGTTTTCGTTCTCTCCGTTCCCAGGGGAATTGTGCCTTAATCCCCTTTATTACTGCCGGTGATCCCGATTTATCTACTACTGCCCAAGCTTTACGCATTTTAGACCGGGCAGGGGCCGATCTGATCGAGTTGGGGGTTCCCTATTCCGATCCTCTCGCGGATGGTCCGGTTATTCAAGCGGCGGCCACCCGCGCTTTAAATCGGGGTGTCAAGTTGGAAGATGTGCTAGAAATCGTCAAAAATGCCCAGGGAGAGGTGAAAGCTCCCATTATTCTCTTTACTTACTATAATCCCATCTATCATCGCGGGATAGATGTCTTTTTAGACCAAATAAAAGCAGCCGGGGTGAGTGGTTTGGTGGTTCCCGATTTACCCCTAGAGGAAGCGGAAAGTCTGCTGCAACCGGCTGCCGCTAAGGGAATTGAAGTGATTTTATTGGTAGCGCCTACCAGTCCCCCGGAACGAATACAAGCGATCGCCCTGCAATCCCAAGGTTTTATTTATCTGGTGAGTGTCACGGGAGTGACGGGAATGCGGAAGCAAGTGGCCACCAGAGTGGAGGAATTGCTCGATTCTATCCGTTCTGTCACCGATAAACCCGTGGGGGTAGGATTTGGCATTTCTGACCCGACACAGGCACTACAGGTGAAAAACTGGGGTGCTGATGCGGTAATTGTCGGCAGTGCCATGGTTAAACGTCTAGCCGATAATTCCCCCAGCGATGGGTTAAAATCCCTCGAAGAATTCTGCCGTAGTTTAAAACAGGCGATTCAGTGAGGGATGAGGGGTTAGTGGATGCGGATTAGAGCGAGCGTTCATGTCTTCTCGTTCTGAATTCGTTCAATTTCATCTAGCGCTTTTTTCGCCCGGAATACAGCCCGGAGATAGGCGATCTGGCTCTCCCACGCCGATCGGGGTAGGATGGCGGGGATAGGGTTCGGGTTCTCGTTCATGGTTAGATTGTGGGGGTGAGTACGGGGGTTTTGTTTTGCCAGCTTTCTGGCCATTGGATCGCGTCGGCACTGAAGGCGAGGGGATCATTGGCTAGGGGAGAATGGAAGGGTTCTTCTACCAGCGCGAATTGGCCGTTATCGAAGGGAATTCCCGCTGCAGGGCGATCGAGGTAGAATCTCTCTCGGATTCCCTTCTCCGCTTGTTTTAATGCTCGGTGGTGACAGTAGGGGTTATTGCCTCGGCGATCGAAGAAAACATGAGCCGTCCAACTACAACCACCGCGGCAGAGTTCGGCGAACTCGCAGGTTTTACAGAATCCCCAGAGATGATCGGTTCCCTTCGGGGTTCCCGCACCGAGGTTGAAGCGCAGTTCTTCGGCCTCTTCGATAATCTGGCGTAGGGAGCGATCGCGGATATTGCCCCCAGTATAGGCCGCGGTGGGAAGCGAGGGACAGCCTTTGATCGCTCCGTCGGACTCGATACCAAGTGCCGCCAGTCCGGCACTACAGCCCTGCCAGAATGTCCACGCGTCCCCTCCCCGCAATAAACGTTCGTAGGGGCCGTAATAGCCGATATTGTTGCCCGGTTGTACGTCTACCCCCTCGCGTCGCGCTTGCTCGGTGACACGGGCGACCATCGGGTATAGTTCTAGGAGTTCGTAGGGTTGCAGGAGAATTTCCGAGTTATCGGCGGCGTTCCCCATCGGGACGGTTAACTGGATCTGCCAGGCAAATACGCCCGCATCGCGGATTTTTTCGTAGATTCGGGGAAATTCGGGAGCAGAAAGACGATTGATCTGGGTATTGCAACCGAAGGGGATACCGGCTTGTTTGAGGTGGCCCATGGTGCGGAAAGCCCATTGCCACGAACCTGGTTTCCCCCGCAGGCGATCGTGGGTAGTTTCTAATCCGTCCACGGAGACGGAGACAACTTTGATCCCCGCGTCTTTCATCTTTTGGGCGGTGTCGAGGGTGATGCCGTAGCCGCCGGTGGTGACACCGCAGATCATGCCGGCGTCGGTAATCGCCCGGGCGATATCGAGCCAGTCGGGACGGAGGAAGGCTTCTCCCCCGATCAGGGTGACTTCTTTTATCCCCACTTCCGCGAGTTGGCGGACGAGATCGAGGGCTTCTTCGGTGGTAAGTTCGTGGCTACGGGTGTGGCCGGCGCGGGAACCGCAATGTTGACAGGCGAGGTTACATTTCAGGGTAATTTCCCACACGGCGTAGCTGATGCGACGGTATTCGGTCATGGGCGTGTCTATAGATAACTACTAGGCTAAAGTGGACGAACACTTCCGTACGGTTGTTTATCTTGATGCTTACTACGATTACCACCAAAGATAGCTTTAATATCCTCTTCAGTCAGGAATTTTAGTTCGTCATCGTTAGCGATTTCGTCCAAAACCTTTAAACGAAAATCGGGATCGGTTGCTAGTTTTTCGGTAAAGTTCGGGGTGCGATCAAAAGACATGATTAGCTCCTTACTAGGTTTAATACTCGATAAAATTTATGCGTCGGTTGGAATTAGAAATCCACGACACGATCTGCCGGTAATCCGTACATCGGTCGAACGATTATAAAGGGGAAAGGCAAAGGAGAGCCGTATATTTGGTGTATGTTCAGACCTCCCCCGACGATCGCTTTTAAGTCTTCTTCGGTTAAGTCTTTGAGTTCGTCATCGTTAGCGATTTCGTCCAAAACCTTTAAACGAAAATCGGGATCGGTTGCTAGTTTTTCGGTAAAATTCGGGGTGCGATCAAAAGACATGATTAGCTCCTTACTAGGTTTAATACTCGATAAAATTTATGCGTCGGTTGAAATTAGAAATCCACGAGACGATCTGCCAGTAATCCGTACATCGATAGAAAAGTCTTGGCAAGAGTTGTCAGGCTTGTCGAGCTACTTCTCTGAATTTAATACTATGGAACCTCGCAAGAAAAAACAAGATATTTTTAAAGACTAATTGAACTTAAAACAATCATTTAAGTTCAAAAAATAGCGATTTTTTCGAGTATTTTTACTTAAGCGATCTCCGTATTCTAGGTCATAGAATCTCTAGTTCATTTCTCATCCGAACAAAAATAGAGTAATTAAGTATTAAAAACCCCTTGCTAATATCAATGGATATATAGTTTTCAGTCTGCTGAGGTACAAAAGTTATGGGTTTTAGGCAAAGGGCAAGAGGCTTCGTCCGTGAGCCTGTCGAACTACTGAGCGTTCCTGTTAGTGAGCCTGTCGAACTACTGAGCCTTCCACTGAGCTCGCCGAACGTCCGAAGTCTCACGCCGAATTCCGAACGGCAAAAGGCAAAAGGGAAGAAAAATATGTGTACCTCACTAGCTTAGGAAACGCTATAGTAGATGATTAGAACTCTTGCAAATTAATTATATGTTACGATGATGGGTTAACTAATTTTCCCAAAAAAATTAGCCAGTTAGTTCATTTGTCCTGAATGAAAACCTGAAGTTTTACTTTTAACTCAAAACTCTTTAGATATGCTTTAATTTGGTTATCAAAACCTCTTTATTTAAGCGGCACAAACTATCTCAATTTTTATAATTGAGAATAAATTCTCCTTGACTTGATTAATGTTTGGCAACTTTTAAGAAGTTGCTATACCTATCCCTAACTCATAGTTATAAATAGCCGCCAACAGGTTAACTCTTAAACTATATATTCGACGACGATTCCGATATTTACAGGATAAGATTTTAAAGATTTTGAGGTTCCATTAAATATTAACTCAACTTCTTCCCATCCTAACCCTTCTTCTCGATTTATTTATTCGATACTACAATTTTTTACTCTCTCATAAATCATCGATTCATAGCGGATTGTATGATGCTGTCTTAATATCATAAAACTCAATCTTTCGCTAATATACTTTTGGCACTTTTGACAATGAAACTAGCGGCGTGGTACTTCTAAATATACCCGACTGTCTAATATTGATAAATCTCTGACTAGATTATACTCTGTCTGATTGATTCTGTCCAAGATTTGATGGCAATTCGGACATTCAATTGTTTCATTTAAGAAAACGAGTTTTAGGAAAATTGTCTGATCAATTTTTTGATAATTGACCACTGTTACATTTGGTAAATCGAGGAGCTGATCAAAATTTATCCACATAACCCACCTCCTGTTCTGTGTTATCATTATACCATGCTCACACAGAACCTAGAAGAGCCGGCGATTAATAACCTCCTGCATCATTTCTAAGTCTTCCTCATTGTCAATAG
Source organism: Microcystis sp. (assembly GCF_048564745.1). Taxonomy (NCBI): domain Bacteria; kingdom Bacillati; phylum Cyanobacteriota; class Cyanophyceae; order Chroococcales; family Microcystaceae; genus Microcystis; species Microcystis sp. Next base: position 25,417 of record NZ_JBLZRT010000119.1, on the reverse strand, counting down.
GACGAGGAGGGTATTTCTTTAATAATTCTAAGTATTTATCAGTGGCAAACATAATTTAATAATATCTAGGCTCGAGCGGCTATTGCCTTTAGATACCTCACGCCTTAATAATTAAGTATAGAATAGCCAAGTCTCCAGACTACCGCTTAACTAAAACTTCTATTATCCCGATGAGAAACCTCTATTTTCTCTTGCCCGGTACTACTTCTCCTTTTGGTGGGGGTGGACTGTGGGCAGAAATGAAAACCGTCAATTTGGCTAGTCAAATTTGTACCGCCCAGATTGTGACTTATCGTCAAAAAGAGTTAAATTATCCTTTTTTAGAGGATATACTCGCGAAAATAAACTCAGATGACAGTATTTTTGTGGTTAGCTGGGGTTTTGATCTTCCTAAACTGGTGCAAAAATTGCGATCGCATAATATCATTTATCATGCCCATAGTACAGGTTACGGCTTCCGTTTACCACCCGGAATACCAATTATAACCGTTAGCCGTAATACTATGGGTTATTGGGGAGAAAAAGCTCCTAATGCTTTGATTTACTATCTTCCTAATCAAATTGGCTCAGAATTTCTCAATTTAGGCTTAGAAAGGGATATCGATGTCTTAGTACAGGGGCGCAAATCCTCAAAGTATCTTCTCAATCGTCTAGTTCCCGCCCTCCGTCCCCACTGTCGCCTTAAGGTTTTAGATAGCTATGTGGAGGATTTAGTGGGATTATTCAATCGCAGTCGGGTTTATCTCTACGATTCGGCTGAATATTGGGCTGTAAACGGTTTAACGGAGGGTTTTGGCTTACCGCCCCTGGAAGCTTTAGCCTGTGGTTGTACGGTATTTTCTAGCGTCAATAGCGCCCTAGCCGATTATCTCGATCCCGGTTTCAATTGTCAAAAAATCGGGGCTTATTCTACTCAATACGATCTGGAACGTATTATTAATTATGCCCGTAATTTTCCCGTTAATTCTTTACCGGCTAATTTTATTGATGATTATCATCCCGAAAAATTACTACCACGTTTTGAAACAATTTTAAGAGAAATTAATGATTTCTTTGATATTAAAAAACGCTATCCGGCTGATATAGAAGGTTTAGAACCCCTGCGACTTAAAAAATTATGGATGCAGAGTTCTCTGGCTAAACTTAAGAAAAAACTGTTTAAATAGCAGTGATCTTTCCTTTATGATCCGTTCCAGACATCAATATTATTTCCTGAGATAAGATGAAAGGGAACAAGTAATAGGTAATAGTTAAGGTTTTCCGCACCGCTATCTCTTGTTTTTTTTCAACCCTATAGCTTAATTTAACTCCAATCCTGTTGCTCCTCGCTTTGGCGAATTTGATACACTTGTCCATGACTGTGCAGTTGTCGAGTTTTTGCCCATAAACTAGCTTCATCTAACTGCCATTTTTCTAGGATTAAATCTAAATCTCTTTGGATTTCTCTTGCCCCCGGAAAGTTTTGATAACGTATGCGTAAACGAGCGCATTCAGCTAAGTTTAAATCATTAGGTTCTGATTGCAGCAGCTGATCAACAATCGGGCGATCGAGTCTTTCCTGTGGATGTTGTTGTTCTTGATTTTTACTAGCCATAATTAATCGAACCAACCGATATCGGAATCCGTTAACTCTGTGGGGGTAGGATTGGGGGCAATATAACGGGCTAAAGTGGCCATTTCAAAGTTATAAAGACTGGGTTTCTTCGGCACAGGTTTGGTAATTGCTGACGGTTCAGGGGTGGCGGTGGGACTATTTTCTAGGGTTTTAATTTGATTATATAATTTTTCAATTAACTGTTTTTTCTCGGTTAATTCCGTTTGGGATTGACTTAATTGACTCGATAATTTTTCAATTAACTGTTTTTTCTCGGTTAATTCCGTCTGGGATTGACTTAATTGACTCGATAATTGTGCCACCAAAGTGGTTTTTTCCGAGAGGACAGATTCTAACTGCTCGCTCTGTTGTTGTAACTGCTGTAACCTGACAGAGAGTTCCAGCTGTTCTTTAAGTTCTTTTTCCAGAGAAATAACTTTTTCTTGGAGAGTTTGCTGATTTTTCTCAGTTTTTTCTAACTCTGTTGTCAAGTCGTTAATTTTTGCCTGTAGGGTGGCGTTAGTTTCCTTGGGACGTTTGGGAGAAGGAGAGGGTTGGGATTCTACCTCTTTATTAGCTTCTTTACGGATGAGATCGTTTAAATTACCTTTGGTCATAAGTTGTGCAAATAGGATATTACGATAGAGTCGGATACTGTCAAGAAATCTGTTGGTTTGGGTAATCGATCATTATTCGCCCGATATACAAGCTTGATTAAGCCGGGGAATTGTCCCATAGGTTTTATTGTATAGCTTGAGGTCGATCGATCCCTGTCCATTTAAGCGATGAGAACAAATACCTAAATCTCAGTTTCGCCAGTAAGATTCTAAATTTTTCTGTAGTTAATGATACGGAATACTAAATTTGTGTCAGACTAAAGGTAGAAGTCGATCGCACCTGTGGCAGGGATAAATTTATGAATATTGAAGAAAAAGCACGTCTTAATCTAACCCAAGAACGACAAGCAGAAGGAATGCTCGAAGTGAATGTCTTAACTCGTACAGAGGAGCTTTTAGGGGAAGGGGAGGCAGGAACTGCAAAAGCGCGGGTTTTATTAACTGAAAATCGTCAAGAAGACGAAAAACTCCAAGATAAAATTTTAGAACGTTCGATCGAAGCTATGCAATAGCCTTTCAGTGAAGACTGGGAATATCCACAGAAGTAGAGTTAAATATCTGTAGAGACGTGGTTAACTGCGTCTCTATTTCAATTACCGATAACTGATCACTGTTAAACTAATCACTGTTCACGCTCTGGACAGTGAAAAAATGCAGATCCGAAGAAAACACCCTAATCCTGCCGTTAAAGTTGAGAGTTTGAGTTATGTGGTGAAAGTGCCAGAGGCACAACCACAAAATATTTTAGAAGAAATCGTTTGGCATAAGGAGATCGAAGTCGATAAATTGCGCGAGCGGTTGCCTTTATTGGAATTACGCAAAAAAATAGCCAATACTGCGCCACCTTGCGACTTTTTAGCTGCCTTAAAACAGGGTAAAAACCAACCCGCTTTGATTGCCGAAGTGAAAAAAGCTTCCCCCAGCAAGGGAGTTATCCGCGAAGATTTTGATCCTGTAGCGATCGCCCGTACCTATGAACAGGGAGGAGCCACTTGTTTATCGGTTTTAACCGATAGTAAGTTTTTTCAAGGTAGTTACGAAAATCTTAGCCTCGTCCGGCAAGCGGTATCTTTACCCCTATTATGCAAAGAATTTATCCTTTATCCCTATCAAATCTACTACGCTCGCTCTAAAGGAGCCGATGCCGTCCTTTTAATTGCCGCTATTTTAAGCGATCAAGACCTAGCATATTTTGTCAAAATTGTCAAGGGTTTAGGGATGACAGCTTTGGTAGAGGTGCATAGTCTGGCCGAATTCGATCGAGTGTTAGCCATTGAGGGAATCGAACTAATCGGCATTAATAACCGTAATTTAGAGACATTTACAGTCGATTTAGACAATACTCGCCAATTACTAGAAGCCAGGGGCGAAAAGGTGCGAGAAAAAGGTATTCTAATCGTCAGCGAATCGGGATTACACACAGCCGCAGATCTGGCAAAAGTGAAGCAAGCGGGAGCAAATGCGGTTCTAATTGGCGAATCTTTGGTAAAACTGCCCGATCCTGCCCTCGGTATCCAGAAACTCTTTGAAAATCTCGGTTAGGGGTTTTTCAGTCATCAGTTATCGGTTATCAGTGAACTGATAACTGGTTAAGGAAAACCGCGTACTTCACCATCAAGATAACTGCCATAATCATCCTCACTGAAAACTCCCACTGATAACTGCTAACTGATCACTGATAACTGACAAGGCTATCTGCCGGGATATAATCAGAGTTTGCCAAATCTTAAATCAACCCCTCAGAATTGATGCGATCGAGATTTGGTTTTTTATCTTTGTTAAATATGGCCCAACGAGAGAGGACGAACCATGGAAAATAAAAATATGTTGATGATTCCCGGCCCCACACCAGTGCCGGAAGCGGTATTATTGGCTATGGCTAAAGCACCGATAGGTCATCGGACCGGTGCTTTTAGTAAGGTAATCGCCGAATTAACCGAAAATCTCAAATGGTTGCATCAAACCAGTGGCGATGTTTTAATGTTAACTGCTTCGGGAACCGGTGTCATGGAAGCGGGAATTATTAATTTTCTCAGCCCCGGCGATCGAGTTTTGGTGGGAGATAATGGTAAATTTGGGGAACGTTGGGGGAAAGTGGCGAAAGCCTACGGCTTAAATGTGGATACCATTAAGGCAGAATGGGGTAAACCCCTAGATCCAGAGGCATTTACCGCTAAACTGACCGAAGACAAGGAAAAAGCCATCAAAGCGGTAATTATCACCCATTCGGAAACTTCCACCGGGGTTCTCAATGACTTGGAAAGCATTAACAAAGCGGTAAAAGACCACGGGGAAGCTTTAATTATCGTCGATGCTGTCACCAGTTTAGGAGCTTATCATATTCCCATCGATGAATGGGGTTTAGATGTGGTCGGTTCTGGTTCCCAGAAAGGTTATATGATTCCTCCCGGTTTAGGTTTTGTTTCCGTAAGTCAAAAAGCTTGGAAAGCCTACGAAACCGCCAAACTGCCCCGTTTTTATCTAGATTTGGGCAAATACAAAAAAGCCACCGATGAGGATAGTTCCCCCTTTACCCCTCCAGTTAACCTGATGTACGGTTTACAAGCTTCTCTGCAAATGATGAGAAGGGAGGGATTAGCGGCAATTTTCGCCCGTCACCAACGCTTAACGAAGATGACGCGGGCCGGTATGCGCGCCCTGGATTTGCCCCTCTACGCGGCGGATTCCTGGGCTTCCACGGCGATTACTGCGGTGGCCCCCACTCTAGTAGATGCGGAAAAAATTCGTTCGACTCTCAATAAAAAGTTCGACATCGCTGTCGCCGGTGGTCAGGATCACCTCAAGGGTAAAATCTTCCGTATCGGTCATTTAGGTTTTGCCAGTGAGAGGGATATCCTCACGGTTATCGCTGCCATTGAAGCGACTTTAATCGAGTTAGGTGTGGAAGGTGTCACCCCCGGCGCCGGTGTGGCTGCGGCTGCCGCTGTGATGGTGCAGGGTTAATCTTAGGTTGGCTTTTCCCCTTCTCTCCAAAGAGGGGGATTTTTGCCAGAAAATATATCCTGTATATGTAAAATTCGCTATAATCCAGCCAAGCTAACAGTCAACTCTTGTGGGTTTTATGTTATGTCTGCAAAACAAAATTGTGGGGTGTGGGGTGTGGGGGTGAAAATTTTTTCATCGGGACTGACTCCTGACTCCTGACTCCACCAACAAACTTTTTCAGCAAACCCTAACTAAATCAATAATGCTCTTGACAAAATGTCTATCCAGTGTGGATAATGGTAGTTTGTGTGAACTTTAGCTAGACTAAAATACCTTGGCTAACGTTATTGTAATCGGCGCTCAGTGGGGCGACGAAGGAAAAGGAAAAATCACGGATCTGCTGAGTCGATCGGCGGATGTGGTGGTGCGTTCTCAAGGTGGCGTAAATGCGGGTCATACCGTCGTCGTCGATGATCAAACGTTCAAACTCCATCTAATTCCCTCCGGGATTCTCTACCCGGATACGGAATGTATAATCGGCTCGGGAACAGTCATAGATCCCTCGGTGTTACTCAAAGAGATGGCGCAATTACACGCCCTCAATGTCACCACCGACAATCTCTATATCTCGCAAACGGCTCATGTCACTATGCCCTATCATCGGCTGCTCGATCAAGCATCCGAGGAAAAACGGGGTAAATATAAAATCGGCACCACGGGAAGGGGTATTGGCCCCACCTATGCGGATAAATCTGAGCGCATCGGTATTCGAGTCATCGACTTGATCAATACCGAGAATCTGCAGCACAAACTAGAATGGACGATCAATTATAAAAACGTCATTTTAGAAAAGTTATATAACTTACCGCCTTTAGATGCGAAGACGGTGATCGAGGAGTATCTAGAATATGCCGAGAAACTTCGTCCCCATGTGGTCGATAGTTCCTTAAAAATCTACGAAGCAATCCGCAAGCGTAAGAATATTCTTTTTGAAGGGGCCCAAGGCACCCTACTCGACCTCGATCACGGAACCTATCCCTACGTTACTTCCTCCAATCCGATCGCTGGGGGTGCTTGTGTGGGTTCTGGCATCGGTCCGACGGTAATCGATCGAGTGATCGGTGTGGCCAAAGCTTACACCACTAGGGTAGGGGAAGGTCCATTTCCCACGGAATTAGAGGGGGAGATCGAGCAGTTATTGTGCGATCGCGGGGCGGAATTCGGGACCACCACCGGCCGTCGTCGTCGCTGCGGTTGGTTTGATGCGGTGATCGGTCGTTACGCAGTGCGAATCAATGGTTTAGACTGTCTAGCGATCACCAAATTAGATGTTCTCGATACCCTAGAGGAAATCAAAGTCTGTGTCGCCTACGAATTGGACGGCAAAACCTGTCGCCATTTACCCAGCAGTGCGGTGGAATTCGCCCGTTGTCAACCGATTTACCGAACGATGCCGGGGTGGCAACAACCCACCAGCGATTGTCGGAGTCTGGAAGACCTGCCCAAACAGGCCCTCGATTATCTAAAATTCCTAGGGGCGATCATGGAGGTACCGATCGCGATTATCTCCCTAGGAGCTAGTCGCGACCAAACTATCATCGTTGAAGACCCCATTCACGGGCCAAAACGCGCTCTTTTGGACGAAAATGGCTCGCCTTGGGATAATTACGAATTTTAAATTATTGTCAAAGAGGATTAGTCAACTATGCAAGTTAGCGTTGAATGTCAAAAAAGACCCGAAAATATTAACCCCAGGGCCCTACGTCGTCAGGGTTTGATCCCGGCGGTTCTCTATGGCCACAACGGCACGGAATCGGTTTCTCTGGTGGTGGGAGAAAAAGCGGCCTTAACCCTACTCAAAAAGGCCTCGGTGAATAATACCCTGGTGGATGTGAATGTTCCCGAAATGCCTTGGACGGGAAAAGCTTTGATCCAAGAGGTACAATCTCATCCCTGGAAAAGAAATCTCTATCACCTCAGTTTCTTCTCGGTATCTGCCCACGGTAAGCTCGATATCGTCGTTCCGATTAAAGCCATGGGAGAAGCGATCGGAACCAAACAGGGCGGTTTAATCGAACAGTTCGTTAACGAAGTTAATGTCTCCTGTATTGCTGATAATATCCCGGAAGTGATCGAATTTGATGTTTCGGGCATCGGTGTGGGGCAATCCCTGCTCGTGGGTGATTTAAAGATGCCGGAAGGGGTGACTTTAAAAGACGATCCCCATACCACCGTTTTTGCCATTGTTGCCGCTAAAAGGTAAATTCAGTGATCAGTGATCAGTCATCAGCAAATCATATTTCATTATTTACTGTTTACTGGTTACTGCTCCGCAGCTCTGGCGCTCCCATCTACTGGGGGTTTATATACTTTAGACGTTGATAATCTGAGATTTATTAAACTTCTGAAATCCTAGAGTAAGCAAGGAATCCAGTTGTTTTTTATGTTTCAGATCGGCATCATTCAGGCATCCATAAATAGCTGAAGAAAAGTCAGAAAAGTTTTCATAATAGGCTGATTCAAGTCTGAATTGCATCACTGTCTGATCTACCTTCATAAGACCTCTTGTAAAAATCAAAAATTGTTGTTAGGGTTATGAGTCAGTAGTCAGTAGTCAGGAAAATTGAGAATGAATAATAATCAATTAAATGATCTATTTACAGATTTGATGCCATTTAATCCTTATTTTTGACGTTTTTGAACCCTCAAAAATTAATTATGCAAGAGGTTTAATTAGGGGTTGCTGAATAAATCTAAAAATCTTGTTGGATGAGACTTTTAGACTTTTTTTCCCTCAAAAAGTGCCAGCTATTGGAGTGATCGGGGGTAAAATTCCAGGACTTTTTCCCTGAAAATTAGGTAACTGACCCCCTCAAAATCCGTAAAACCCCACACCCCACACCCCACACCCTACCCCCACGAAAAACTTTTTCAGCAAACCCTAATTAAAATTTAACCCGGGCAGTATTTGAGGACTAAAAAGTAATGACCACAGAATTAGAAACCAAAAAAGTTACTCCTACTCGCTGTTTAGTTGGCGCGGCAATTTCGGCAGCATTGGGGACAATTCTCTATTATCTCACGGCAGCGATCGGTCATTCTTTTTACTCAAAACCAATGGTTGCGCACAGTCCGATCGCCTTGAGAATTGGCAGTGCTGTCCGCACTTTAGTTTTTGGTTTAGCTTCTCTAGGAACCTTTATTTTTGCTTTTGTCACCATTGGTTTAATTCTTTTGGCTATCCAATTACTACTTAAACGCCCTCAACAAACATAAATTATGAATTATGAATTATGAATTGGGAGTAGGAGGTGGTAATTTTTTTCAGTTAACTGATAAGTACCTAAGCAAAATTAATTACACATATCTAACCACCTCTTGCCTCTTGCCTTTTGCCTATCTTCCCTAGGAAATTAATTTTGCACGACTACTTAACTGATCACTGATTAACGGACATTTTGAGCAACAAAATCTTTGATCAGTTGTTCTAAAGCAGCCGAGGAAGCGCGGGTAATCAGAAAACATCTAAACTCCTGGCCTTGACTGAGATATTGGGAATAGGCCGCCTGTAAAAAAGGTTTATAGCTGGGGTTTTTGCGAATATAGACCTCAAAAAAGGCCAAAGATAGGGAATGGGCGTAACTATCGATCAGATAGGGTGCTGGCAGGGTAAGATCGGCTACGGATTCGATCGCTTCGTTAATTCCCGCATCTAGTACCGAAAAATCGACGTGAGCTTGACCTTCAATCAGAGCTAAATATTTATTTTCGGTATTGAGGAGGGGAAAAGAGCGCACCTGTTCAAAAATAGCTGGGGTGGCGGGATCGTAGGTTCCTGCCGCTACAAAAGTGGCAATTTCGATCTTAGCCAGTCCTTTAGCCCCAAAAATACTCCAATTAAACGGATTAACCGCAAAAATCGCTTTTATTCTTTGATCGCGAAAGTTGTATTCTTCTCGGGGTAAATCCAAAGCACGACACTGCAGCAAGAGGGAGACATTGAGAAAAGCTAATCTTCTTTGACAGTCCCGTTGTAGATTCTCGAAATCGATTGTCGCTCCACCCACGGCTAAGGCTGTATAACCGCCGAAGGAATGTCCACCAACTCCCACATTATCTAAATCTAATTGCCCCTGAAATTCCCTAGCGTTGCGTCTTTGCAATTCATCGATCACAAAAGATATGTCCAATGGACGATTGACAAATTCGTTGCTATAAAAAACCGTCCGCGATAAACCGGCGAGTAGATTCTGTACCTGTAGGGTATCACTGCCGGGGTGTTGGGGCATGGCGACGAGATAACCGTAACTAGCCCAATGTTCCGCTTGTCGGACAAAATCTTCGGGACGGGAAGCTAAACCGTGGGAAAAGACAATAACGGGGGTTTTCTGGGTTAATTGCCCCTTGGGTTTGACAATAATTAGATAAAGTTCCCTCTGACGACGGCTATCGGTTAAATCCAGCCGCATCTGTTCCACTTGTTGCGGTCCGGGTTGTCGGGGGTCAGTCATGGCGGTAAAATTAATTTCACCAGCCTTTTTAGCTTCTTCTAAGGATAATTGCGCCACCTTTTCCGTGAATACTGTGGTGGCTTTCAGGACGATATCGATCGCCCTAGCTAATCTTTGCACTTTTGTCACATCAATCTGCATATTAGTGGGCAGATTACGCAGCAGGTTAAGAATAGTTACCCCTCCCGGTTCAAAAGCTGATTTAATTAGGGCAGAACGCAGGGCAAATTTACCATTAATACCCCCTTGAATGGTGATCAGTTCCCCTAAAAGGTTGAGGATATCTTCCCCCATTCTGGTGTTAAAAAAGCGCGAGATCAGGACGGGATTAATTTCTTTACTTGTGGTTAAAGCTTGCCGAAATTCTTTTTGTTGTTCGGCGGTTGTATTACCTAAATATTGTCTTAGATTAGCGTCAATTCTGCCAGTTTTGGCAAACTTTTCTAGGGAACTAATTTCTAGGGTACGACTAAAGGGCGCTAAGATAAAAGTGATTCTCTCGGCCGAGAGGACAGGAAAGCTAGTCAGTATTGTTCCCAAGCAACCCAGAGCGATCGAGCGACCGATTTTAGCTAATTGCAACAAGTTTTTCTGCTCCTTTTCTTTCTGCGTTCCTATTCCCTCTGGATTATAACAGTAACTTAGCAGTTTTTAACGTTTTTTTTGCTTGACTATCAACAAAAATTATCAATTTACCTCGATCGATAATCTTGACCTAGAATAATAGGTAAAAAGTCTCGAAAATTCCAATCTTGCCGATTTCAAGCTACCATCGGTAGTCAACAATAACCGATCACCGCTCATGATTTCAGGGTAAAAATGCCAAAGTTGCCACCACTTTCACCCCAAATTCTTCCTCAAAAACAGGTTTTTTATAGTCTAAACTCCACAATTCTAAAGCACAATCATCTTCAGCATTATTGGGAAAAAGATGCAGATGTAGGGTTCTATATTCAGGATCATACTTACATTCAATCTTTTTAATCGCTCCTATTTGTCGCCGATCTAAAGCCACAGCCAAGCGCAGTATAGCACTTAAATGTCTGACCATATACTGATAGTATTCAGTTAATTTCATAAAATCATCGTGCCTTTTCTTCGGCTTACTTTTGCGATGATAACGAGCGATATTAGCGATCACTTCTAACTCTATTTCCGTATAGCCCAACAGTTCACCATTGCGAATTAAATAATAGGAATGTTTATGATGGGCAGCATGACTAACATATAAACCACTATTATGCAGTATAGCCGCCGCCCATAATAAATCTTTAGCCTCCTGATTCCAAGAATGTAATTGTGCTTGAGTTTGCTCGAACAAAGACAGGGAAAATGCCGCTATTCTCTCAGCAGATTCTAAATTAACTTGATACTTTTTCGCTATTTTCAAGACACTGCGCTGACGGATTTCACTCTGATAAAGTAACCGATTATCAATTAAACCGTGCGTCAGCATCCAATCGACGATTACCCCTTCTCGCAAGGCCCTTTCACAGAGAACTAACTTATCAACATCTAACATGGTCATCGCTTCCAAAAGCACGATCGAACCGGCTAGAATGATCTCGGCCCGTTTATCGGACATCCCCAGAATTGCCAGTCTTTGGTGATAGTCCAAAGTGGCGAAACGTTTGACCAATTCTTTGACATCTTTGCGGGTTAATTGATAACCATTTAAAGGATTGGGAATTTCACCCAATTTCTCCAAAGCATGGATAGTCATCAAAGTTTCGATCGTGCCAGAAGTTCCCACTAAACGCGGCACTTCTCCCACCTGTAAATGATGTTTAATTTCCTCTACTGCTCGCTCCAACATTCCCCTGGTGTATGCCCTTAAATAGGCTAATTCTGTGGTACTAATGGGATCGGTAGTGATGAAATCTTGGCTCAAACGCACCGCGCCGATTTTGGTACTACTAAGAAAGCGAATTTCTTGACTATCAGCTAAGATTAATTCTGTGGAACCACCACCGATATCGATAATAATATGGGCTTGATTTTGGAAATCCATTCCCGAGACGACACCGAGATAAATCCGGCGAGCTTCCTCCTGTCCGGAGATGAGATTTACAGAAATACCGACTTCTTTCTCGATTAAAGCCAAAAATTCGTCACCGTTGGCCGCTTCCCGGGTGGCGCTGGTGGCCACGGCAATAATCTGATCCGTATGGAGACTAATCGCCAAATCGTGACAGCGTTTTAAAGCAGCGATCGCTCTTTCCATGGCCACTAGGGTTAATTTACCGGTTTTCCGATCTCGATCGCCGAGACGGACTGTATCCTTTTCTCGGGCAATAATCGTAAAAGCGGGTAAAGACGGTTCAATTTTCACCACTACCATGTGAACCGAATTCGTACCAATATCGATCGCCGCTAGGATTTGGACATCGGGGACTTTTGCCGGGGGCGCTAGTTCCCGATTGGGTGTAACTTGATTAGAAATATTCACCATCGCTTATCAGTGATCAGTTACCAGTCGGGGGATAGGTGTTAGGGCTGGTCTTATTATCCCTCTAATTGTCCGCCTCGGCGCCGCAATTTTAGCTTTGTCTAGCAGTTATCTTATTCGTCAATATACAATTTTCGCTGCTCCAGGGCCAATTGCCGGAATTCCCCTTCCCCAAATTCTCCCTCCCTGGGACGGCGCTCTTGGTCAGACTCGACTAAATAGATATAATCACAATCAACCCCTTCTAGATTGGTATTTTCGGCGATTTTCCAAGCTTCGATACAAGCGCCCGTCAGGGTGGCTGCCTGTAAATTGGCTCTCATCACGTTACTATGGGCTAAATTGGCCCCTTGTAGATTGGCGTAGGCTAAATTTGCCTCGCTGAAATTTGCCCTAGTCAGGTTGGCATTTTTGAAGTTAAACCCGGAAAGATTTAGTCCGCGAAAATTATAGCCAATATAAGCTTTATTTTCCCCTTGACCAGTCACCAGAAGATTTCTCATCGCCACTTCGGCCAAAATTGTCTTTTCCCAACGCGCTCGCTCGATGCCCGATACCAGATAAAATCGAGTTCTAGTTAAATCTTTTGCCCTTAAATCAGTGGCTTTTAACTGCGCTCCTGTGAAATCAGCTTCTTTAAGATTTGCCCCGCAAAAATTTGTACCTTTACTGGCTAAAAAAGCAATTGCTATCGATTTCGTGATCGTTTCTCCCGATTCTTCTAGGGATAACCAGGCCAGATAAGCGGTGAATAAAGTACCAAAAACCCCAACCATCAAAGCTATAGAAAAAGTTCCATTCATCACGGCTATTCCAGCTAATGCTCCTTGAAAAGCTAGTATAATTACTGTCAATAAAGTTAAAATTAAGCTGATGCCAATTGCTAGGATAAAACTTGTTGCTTGACCAGAAATCAAGGATAAAACTAAGGGTAATCCCCCAACTCGCTGAGGATAAAATCTTCCGTAAATTATAAATAAAATCGTGATTATCACCGCACCAATGATTTTAAATTCGGTTACATCTGTCACCAGCATTAAAGCTAGGTAATACCCAGTTAATCCCCACAGATAGCCGCAGATAGCCGCTATTAACCAAGAAGTTAAAATTAATTGTAGCCGACCGCGCTTTAGTAATCCTGCCCTAGCCTCGGTAAATTTAGTTCCCTCTAAAATAGCACCTTGAAAATTAGTACCACGGAGATCTGCTTTACTAAAATTAGCCCCTGATAAATTCTTTCCTTGAAAACACTGTCCTTTTAATTTTACTCCTGTAAAACTGCGTTTACCTTTGGCATATAAATCCAGTACCTCACTTGCTTTCATAAGACCTCTTACAGAAATCAAAAATCGTTTTTAGGGTTAGGAGTCAGTAGCCAGTAGTCAGTAGTCAGGAGAATTAAGAATGAATAATAATCAATTAAATGGTCTATTTAAAGATTTTGTGTTATTTAATCCTTATTATTGCTGTTTTTGAACCATGAAAAATTAATTATGCAGGAGGTTTATAGAAATTACGGAGATCTGTTTTTTGCTTGATTGATTAACTTAATTCATAACAACTATTATCTTTTAAAAATTGGCTTTGGTATTTTTTGGCAATTTATACTAAGTCGGTTTTTAATAGTGCGATGAACTCCCAAGTTATGGATTGTTTCTCCCCGCTCCCCCGCTCTCCCATACCTTGTAAACAGGATTTAGTATAATGCAGATTTAACTGGACAGACCAACGGGGATGAGGGACTTTTTTAGGGGCAATCCACAGCAAAAACAGCCTCTAAAACTGATTATTGACCCGGACTCGGTGCTTCTATCGGGGACTCTGGGGAAAGGGGAGTCGATTCAACTATTGGCGGTGGGGCCGGAGGTTGGAGAATATTGCGCCAGCCTTGCATTTGGGAGCGAGCCGAACTGTAGGCGGTACTTTCCCGGGATACGGATTCAGCAAGGCGAATAGCTTCCAGATAACGGCCGTTATTAGCTTGATCCGTGGCTAAAGACAAAAGCTGATAACTCCAACGTTCCAGCAATTCAGTCCGTTGCACACCCGCATCGGTTTGAGTGGAAATATTGGTAACTAAAGCAATCGCCCGGGTTAAACCTTCTGGGGTTCCCGTCGCCGCTAATTGATTAGCCTGTTGGAGATTTTGACGGGCCCGCAACTCTCGGCGCCAACGACGGATATGTTGGGAAACTTCCGAGGAAAGAGCGCGACCGGGGGGAATTTGATTGGCAGTTTCGATCGCTGTGCTATAGTCTTTGAGATTGGCCAAAGCTTGGGCCTGATCTAAAATGGGTTGATCCTCCATGCGTTCAATCCGCACTTGCCAGCCGCGAATTTCCCGTTGAGCATCTCGGTATAGGGCCCGATTTTTACCAATGGCCCGGGCCTGAATAATAGCCTGACTGAGGGAGTTAATATCGCTGGGGAGAGCAATTTCTTGGGCGCGTTCTAAAATCGGCTGGTCTTCAATCACTTGTATTTGACGATTCCAAGAGCCAATTTCCTGCTGTGCTTGCGACCAGAGGGGATTATTCCGGGGAACCTCGCCCGCTTTCGCGATAGCGGCGCTATACTGCTCGATCGTACCTGCTTGTGCTAAATCTCTGGCCTCAGACAGTATTTTTACATCCTGTACCTGTAACTGCCAGCGCTCCTTCATAGCTAGGGCTGTTTGATGGAGGGGTCGAGAAGGGTCGATTTGTTCTAGTCCCAGTATGCCGGCTTCTAATCCGTCCACCGTGCCGGTTTCCGCATCTAAGGCCGCCGTGGACAAGACGGACCAATCGGTGATATCTGCTTTAATTTTGAGGTCTTCGGGGCTTTCGTTAGCCAAATCCCGGAGAGCTTGCCATTGCTTCCGCTCAATTAATCTTTCGGCGTATTCTTTCAGTTTATCCTCGGTTTTCCCGATTAATTTTTGTGCCTCCTGATAGGCATAACTGCTGGCTTGAATTTTTCTAGCTTCTTCGATGACTTTGAACCAATTGTCGAGACCGCCCCGGGCAAAGAGATTAAAGGCATTATCTAATTTACTGCTATCTTCCCGGGCGACGGTAATTTTAGCGAGTGCTTCATTATATTTAACCGTTGCCCAATATTCGTTATTTAAGTTCAATAAATCCACTGCTAGACGAAAAGATTGATTCCAGTTGGAAGCGCGGAGATTTTCCTCTAGTTTGCTTAAGATCTCGTTGCCTTCCGTCCAAGTTCCTTGCCACTTAGCGATTCTTTCTTCAATAATTGCCGCTACTGCCATATTATTGGGGATTTGACGAGCTTTAGCGATTGCTTGCTCTAAATTTCCCGCTTGATAGTCTTTTTCAGCCAAATTGAGGATATCTCGCGCCCATTCTTCCACCTGTTGATTAACTTGCGAGCGCAAGGGATGGTCTTCGGGTAAAGCTTCCACTAGGGCAATTGCTTCGAGTAAACCTGCCACGGTGCGACTATCGGCGGAAAGTTGAGCGCAGTAGAGACGTAGGGAGGCAGAAGCGACAGGCCAGAAGATTTTCGGGCAATTGGGCGACTTCTGCATATTTAATAACTGCCAAGTGGCGAGAAAGCCAACACCGCCAAAGACCACCACAAATAAAGCCGCCCAAACTTTCCAGGTGAAACGATGCTGGTATCGGTACCAAAAGAGAAAAAGAAAAGATTTAGTTTTCTCTGGCCAACGAGTCAGGGAGTCAATCGATTCTCGTTTGACTAGATTTTTGGTTAATTCTTTTCCTTTAAACATTCACTACTCCCCGACAGGTATTTTAGATAGATTTTACCCTAATGGCGCTCATTGCCCGACTTCTCAGCAAGATTCAGCCTGTAGAGACTGGACTAATTCGATTAATTGTGTCTCGTTGGCATTATACACTTCCCGACAAAACTCACAGATGGCTTCCGCTTGTTTATCTTTTTCGATAATGTCTTTTAATTCATCGACCCCGAGGAATTTTAAAGCTCCTAGGGCCCGTTCAAAAGAACAATCACAATCAAAACGCAGCAGCTGCACAGCCGGAAAAATTTCTAGACCCATATCTCCGAGAAGTTCCTGAAAAATATCTTCTAGACTTTTTCCTGCGCGTAAAAGGGGCGTAAATCCCGTTAATTTTCGCAATCTCGACTCTAAACGAGCCACTAAGACCTCATCCCGGGCTGCTTCTTTAGAGAGAACTTGTAATAAAATTCCCCCGGCTGCCGTTACTCCTGTGGTCGTACCGACAAAAACCCCCACTTGCAAAGCGGAGGGAATTTGTTCCGATTGGTCTAGATAGTAGGCGATATCTTCCCCCACTTCCCCAGAAACTATCTCGACGATGCTTTCTTGAAGTTCATTTCTCCCCTCGCCTTTTTCTTCGCGTAAGACCCGCACATAACCCTTGTTACCGACGGCGCGACCCACATCTAATTTACCCTTAGCATTGGGGAGTAATTCCACCTGGGGACAGTCCACATAACCGCGCACTGTGCCATCGAGTCCGGCATCAACCAAGACCCCACCTAGAGGACCATCGCCTTTAATGCGAATATTGACCCTAGAACCGGGTTTTTTTAAACTGGAAGCCAAGAGTAAAGCCGATGCCATCGTGCGACCGAGAGCGGCGCTGGCTACGTTAGATAATTGATGTCTTTGGCGAGCTTCTTCGGTTAAACGGGTGGTAATCACTCCTACTACTCTAATTCCCCCATCGGCGGCCGTGGCGCGGATTAATTTATCTGCCATACTACTTACTGTTATCCTTGGAAAACGTTGTCCCGATTTTTAGTTATTCTTTAACTAACTTAACAAAAATTATTAGACAATAATATGTTCGGCAATTTTCAACAAAGTCAGCTGCGTATCGAAATCTCGGCCAGTGAACAGGCTATCCGGGATAGTTTGCTCAAAACTGCTCATCTCCGTCAATGGCTGTGGCCGCAAATGCTCTCACTCAATCTACCCGATAAATTAGAGGAAGGTTTGACTTTTACCTCTTGGTTAGGTTTAATCCCCGTACAACATCAGGTTTTATCGGCCAATGACCAGTGTTTACGCTTGCTTTTGAGTCAAGGTATCGATGGCTATCACGAATGGTATTGGGGCGATGGTTGGTTACAATCGCGGTTAGAAGGCATTTCTCTCCTTCCCCTCAATCTCGGTCAAACTCTCAGTTTATTGAAATTACGACTATTTCTGAGCAATCAAAAGTAATCAGTGAACAGTAATCAGTAATTAGTGAACAGTGAACAGTAAACAGTAAACAGTGAACTAAAAACTCACATCTGGTAACGGATAACGGATAACTGATAACTGATAACTGATTAGGGTTGAGTTCCATCGAGACGGATTTGACAATTATTGGCATCGAGGTTAGTTAAAGTTCCAGTATAAGTGCCTTGTTTAACTATTCCTAGCAGAGAAGCGATAACTATACATTTTTTTTCTTGGTTGGGATAGGGGGCAGCGGAGGCATCGGCGGCGGGATATAATACGATTATCGCTCGGTTTTGTGGCGGATCAAAGGTTAACCTCGGCACATGACCCCGAAAGGAAAACTGCACCCCCGGACTGCTGCCCAGGGTGGGAAAATTATTCACCACCATAAATATTTCCTGCGGCAGACTTAGGGAACCTCCATTAGTATTAGTCGCCACTAAACAATCTGGTTCACTGGCGGTTATTTGCGAGTAAACCGTGGGATTAGTACCAGTCGGGTTAGTAAAATTAATCGTGCAATTCCTCCCCAGACGGATAGCTTGTCTTTGGGCATCCTCTAGGGCTAATTGTATAGCATCGGTGGCTTGTTGGACTTTATTTCTATTCAACCAAGCTGATAAATTAGGTAGGGTTAAGGCGGCAAGAATTCCCGTAATTGCCAAAGCTACCAAAATTTCTAACAGGGTAAAACCCTGATTTTTATGGACATTTAAACGACGCATCGGGAATCACCTCGACAGAACTTTTAGCAAGAAATTTTCCTTCTTCTTCGTTTCTTTCGTCTCTTTCTTGAGTTTGATAGTCATTAGCTATTTCACCATCAGCTAACTTCACCTTATACTCTATACGGAGACGATGGGGATTATATATCTGGGCTGTGCCTGCCAGAGGATTATCCCTTGGTTCAAAATCATCAGGAAAAGTCCGATAAAGAGAATAGTTTTTACCTACAATTTCTCGTGTTGCAACTAATGTTTCTGCTAATGGTGGTAATGGTCTCAATTCTCGTGATAATGGTAGTTGAGGTAAATCACTAGCGGGAATAGCATAATCATCAGGATCAGGAGGAGGTTCAGGATCTCTAAAATCTGGATCCTGGGAGGGTAAACGCCTTCTGAGTTCTCTGGCATAACCTTGATTTATATCTGAGCAAACATTAGGATATATTTCACTAAAACGATCGGGATCATGATTATCTGCATTGACGCTATCATCATTGTCATTAACATCTAAAGTCGAAGCTAAATATTTGACATCCTCAAAATCTTCTTGAATCCAAAAGTTAGCTTGAGCCTGTCTTTCTGCCCGAACTTTATATAAGGCAGTGAATGCCATTAACTGTAGGGTTCCTATTGAGAAAGCGGTAATAGTAAAAATGGCAATCATCACTTCTAACATCGAGAAACCGGACTCAGACGAGGGCAGTTTTGACTGTATCCCCTTTCCTTTTGATTTCACTTTTTACCCCCCCGTTTTTCCCGAAAACTACTGGCTTTTTTAGCTCTCAACTACAGATTACCCAGATAATCGAATATTTCTAATTTTAGTCAGGGAATTAATTCCCCGAAAACCCTATTTTTCAAGTGGGTCAGATTGTCTAAGTAGCTGTTTATAATTAAATTGAAGATATATCCCCCCTTAATCCCCCCTTGATAAGGGGGGTGCTGATCCCCCCTTAATCCCCCCTTGATAAGGGGGGCATCCGCAACTTTTTAAGACCTACCTACTTAAACTCTCATTCAGTTAGCATTGTACACTAATCTAGCTTTTGTCTGTGATCACAATTGGCGATCGAGATCGCACTTAACCAGTAATATTAGAGCCACTAACAGCTTATCCGCCTAAAATAGCAATTCCTACGCCAATTAACAGAATTAATCCGCCATAAATGACTTCTTGGGCTGGTATTTCACCAAAAATAAACACTCCTAACAGACTAGCGGCGATTGGCTCTAATAAAATTACCATGGTTACTATTGTCGGTGCTACCCATCGCAAAGCCCAGTTAAAGCTAGTATGACCGATTAATTGCGGAAAAATCGCCATCATTAACACATAAACATACACGGATAGGGGATAGCTTTCGTAATCTTGACCAAATAAAAAAACAGAAGGCAATAAGGCTAATCCTGCGGTAGTGTAGGCTACAGTTATATAATTCTTAATATTTAAGCCCTTTCTTTGTGCTTCCCGTCCGAGGAGAATATAACCACTGACGAGAATTGCCCCAATTAAAGCCAAGCTATTGCCCAATAAAGGGTTAGGATAAGAACTACTGAGATCTCGATCGGCTAAAACAATCAATAATCCCCCCGTTAGAGCCACAAAAATGCCGATAAAGGTTAATTTAGTCGGTTTTTCTCGAAACCACCACCAACCCAACAGGGAAACCCAGAGGGGATTAGTGGTGACTAAAGTGGTGGAAGCGGCGATCGAGGTGTAGGATAGAGAAGTAATCCAAGTAGCAAAATGGAGAGCTAAACAAAATCCTGCCCCCACTGCGTAATAATAGGCTTGAATAGGGACTTTTTGGCGTGATAAGGTCAACCAGTTCGGAATTAGGACAACAGAAGCCAATATCAGACGAGAAGTCGCTAAAAATAAACTAAATGCGATCGTAGCATTACCTACCGCTTCGATCGCTAACCGGATAAAAATTGCCGATGCAGAAACCGACACCACACCGATAGTTAAGATAAAAATAATTTTGGCGTTAGAAGGAGGCAAAATGGGCTGCGCTTACGCGATGATCAATGATGTTATTCACCAGTTATTTTAACCGTAGGCAGTAGCCGGTCGTCAGTAGCCGGTCGTCAGGAAATAGGAGATTATTTTATTTATTCTCCCCACACCCCACACCCCACACCCGTTCGGCTGAGCTCACGGCCGAAGCCCACACCCCACACCCCACACCCCACTTCCCCACACCCCACACCCCACTTCCCCACACCCCATCTGCTATTCACTTAATCTATGGAACTACCAGAATTAAATATAGAGACAATTTGGGCGATTATTAACGATGAAATTGACGACGAAACCGTTAATAAATTAGTCTGGCAAAGTTTAGGTTATCGCTACGATGAAAGTCAAGGAAAATGGGATAATAGCCAAGTAGAGGAAGATTGGCGACGGGAATATCCCGAACCCCCGGATTTTATTGCCAATCGTCCCCCAACAGTAAAATTAACTAGATCGATCTTGCCAGAAAATAAACAATTATTAAAAGATAAATTGGGGTTTACTGGTTATAAAATTGGCGAATTCAATCCCCGCATGACTCGCCGTGCCACTGCCGCCAATTGGTTGTGCTTTTATGCGTTAAAATAGATCAGGAAAGTTATTTTATCAAGCTTCTAGCATGGTCACTATCCCTGTCAAGTCCTCCTCTCACCCCCTAGCATCCTATATTGATCGTCTCACGGCTGGGGAAGCATTGTTAAAAGATACTCCCCAGAATTTGATCGAGGTAGTGGGTATCTTGAAAAGTTACGGAGTGGTGTTAGATGCTTATTCCAAAAATTTAATTTATATTGCGGAAAATCAGTTTTTAGTTTTTTTCCCTTTCTTTAAATATTTTAATGGTCAAGTATCTTGGCAGAAATTACTACAACACTGGTGGCATAATCGCATTAATTTTGAGTATGCTGAATACTGTATGAAAGCCATGTTTTGGCATGGTGGGGGTGGTTTAGATACTTATGTAGATAGTGCCGCTTTTCGGGAAGTGACAGCCAAGGTTATTCAGTCCAAATTTAGGAATAATCCCCTAGTTTTAATTTTAAATAAAGCCTTCCCTGAATTTTTGCCAGAACAAATGCGGATGATGGCCTACTATAGCGGTTTAGGTCAATTTTGGCGAATTATGGCCGATACTTTTTTAAGTTTATCCGATCTCTACGATGCCGGAAAAATTACCAGTATTCCCGAAGTGGTGGCACACATTAAGAAAAATTTAGTCGATAATGCTAGTAAACCAATTGTCTATCAAGTAAAAATCAAAGAACAAACCTATGATCTTATCCCCAAATCGGCAGGATTAACCTTTCTTGCGGATACGGCAATCCCCTACGTTGAGGCGGTTTTCTTTCGCGGAACACCTTTCCCCGGTACAATTTCCTATAATGCCCAAGCCTATCAAATTCCCTACGATCAAGGAATGTTTGCCTATGGTGCTTTGTATGCGGATCCTTTACCCATCGGAGGTGCAGGGATTCCTCCCACACTATTAATGCAGGATATGCGTCACTTTTTACCAGATTATCTGCACGACATTTATAAAAAGAGTTTTCGTCAAGAGGAAGATTTATTAGTCCAGATCTGCGAAACTTTTCAAAAGTCGATGTTTTGTGTAACAACGGCAGCCATTCAAGGATTAGCACCTTACCCTTTAACTACCACAGATTTAAAAGAACAAAAAGCCAATCGCATCTATCTAGAAGCATGGATGAACCGCTTTGTTAAGTCAAGATTAGAAGCGGTAAATCAATAATTATTCTGCCGATAAATCGGTAATTTTTGCAGTCAACAAACCCCCTTACATTTATGTCAGATATTAACGCCCAACTACAGGATATTTTAGCTCAATTGCAATCTTTAAGCGAACGGGTTGCCCTCATCGAAGCGCGGCAGATGTTAGTACCGGACATCGAGCGCTATGGTAAATTACAGCAATTCCTAGCTGAGGGGAACTTTAGGGAGGCAGACGCAGAAACTCTCCGAGTTATCCTCGAAACTGCCGGCAGAACCCGCGATACTTTAACCCCAGAGGATATGATGCGGTTTCCCGTTAATGTGATTCGGGTACTCGATCGCCTTTGGAAAAATTATAGCGGCGATCATTTCGGTTTTAGCAATCAGGTGAAGTTATATTTTGCCGCCGGCGGTGATATTAACACCCTGCGTACCCAAGATGCAGAAACGATTAAAAAATTTGGGGAATTGGTAGGATGGCGCGACAAAGATGAGTGGCGTATTGATGATTATGATCACTGGGATTTTAGTCTAGCAGCTCCTGAAGGCTGTTTTCCCGCTCTCTGGTGGAAGTCTCCCTACGGGTTAAAAATGGTGACTTTTTGCTTTACTCGCCTGATAGAGTGCGATTTATAGGCAATGAAAGGAATTATCGGCTATTTTCATGCTTTATTATCCCCCCAATTTGCTCCCACCGGGATAAAAGTGGCTGTAGCAGTATAGCATTTATCACCCTTTTGAGCGGTTAGCTGACAGTTATTGAGATCGGGGAACACTCCCCCTGAGCGGTGATTTCTTTGACTCTAGGGAACTCCCTGTTAGTAGAGGGCTGCTATGATAGCGATCAAGACGAATATTCAGGAGTCCGATTTACCATGGCTACTGTTTTATTGAACACTGGCGAGTTCCGAGAAATCCCTGATGATCAGTTAATTTCTTTCCTCCAGGAAAACCGAGATTTGATTCAAGATCGACAATCACCCAGAAAAAGAGCGGTTAAAAGACCTATAGAGTTTAATATGACCTCTTTCGAGTATTTTAAAGTATAAAATGGCGGCAGTATCTAGTCTAGGCTAAGATTAACTCCCTTAGCTAGGATTTGCTGAATAAATCTAAAAACCTTGTTGGGTAAGACTTTTAGACTTTTTGTCAATCAAAAAGTACCGGGCATGGGAGTGATCAGGGGGAAAATTCCGGGACTTTTTCCCTGAAAATTAGGTAATTGGCCCCCTCAAAATCGGTAAAACCCCACACCCCACACCCCACACCCCACACCCCACACCCTGCCACCACCGAAAAACTTTTTCAGCAGACCCTAGCTAGGATTTGATAAATGTGATCGCTCTCTTTTCAGTAAGGCACTAGCGAGAAAAATACCCAGTATTGCCAATACAGCCATGGCATAAAAAGCATAAGTGTAAGTACCGAACCAATCGCGAATTCTACCAGTTACTAAAGTTCCGATCAAAGCGCCGACACCGTAGGCAGTAAAAACAATACCGTAATTTTGGGCGTAGTGGTCAGGATTAAAGAAGTGGAGAGTGGTAGCGGGAGCTAGGGCTAACCATCCCCCTAAACAGAACCAAAATAGACAAAAAGCCACTAGATAGCTAGTAACTGCTCCTTTTTCGGCCTTGACCATCAACAGACAACCGATCAAAATGAGTGTATAGGCCCCGATCGCTAGATAATGGGGTTTCCAGCGATCGCTTAACCAACCGAACAAAGGACGACTAATACCATTAAACAAAGCAAATAGAGCCACACTACTAGCGGCTAACCCCGGCTCAATCTGGATAATTTCCTCAGCGACGGGACTAGAAATACCGATGGCGCTCAAGCCAATTAAAGCACCAATAGCATAGCAAAGCCATAAACCATAAAATGAGCGACTTTTCAGCATATTCACCGGATAATTGGCCTGAAAGTCGGATTTTCGATTAGCTAAATTGGCGGGGGGTTGCCAGTCCTGGGGGGGGAATTTCATGGCGAGGGCAATCATCACAATAATTATTGTAAAGATAATCCCCAAAAATCTTAAACTTGGTCTAACGCTATATTCATTGATCAATCGATTGGCTAAAGGTGCGGTAATCAGGGGAGAAAGGCCAAATCCGATGATAGTTAAACCCACCGCTAAACCTTTTTTGTCGGGAAACCAGCGTGCCACCACTGCCATGGGAACACCGTAAGCGATGCCGACTCCCGTGCCAGCAATGACTCCGTAGGTAAGAATAATTGTCTGGATCTGAGCGGCAAAACTAGCGAGAATATAGCCTAAACCGACGATAATTCCGCCGATAGCCGTCATCCTGCGAGTACCTACCCGGGGGATATAAAAACCGGCGATCGGCATAGAAGCGGCATAAAATACTAGGGCCACAGTGTAGGGTAATAGGCTTTCCGTGGCGCTGAGATTTAACTCTGTTTCTAGGGGTTTTCTAAAGATACTCCAAGAGTACACCGTCCCTAAACAGAGTAAAACGCCCATTCCTAGAGGTATTAATAACCATCTACCTTTGGCTGCGGGTAATCCCAACACTGTCAACTCGGAATCATAATTACTGTTAGTCATAGATCGCCGTGACTCTTTCTAGACTTGCTGGCCAGTATTCTAGATGAGATCATGGCTAATAGGGCAAATTTTCCAGAAAATTTTCCGATTAAAATGGGGGGTGAAATAATTCACCCCCTTAAAAGTCTCTCCCCATCTATAGCTGAGGGACTTCTGACGAACTTTAACTAAACTGCCGCGAAGTAAACTTTTGACTTCACAGGGTCGGGAACCATGGTAGCATCCCCTTCTTGCCAACCGGCGGGACAAACTTCATCCGGATGGGATTGGACGTATTGAATCGCTTTCAGAGTGCGGAGGGTTTCATCGACACTGCGACCAAAGGAAAGATTATTAATAGTAGCGTGTTGGATAACACCTTCTTTATCGATGATAAAGAGACCGCGCAGGGATACCCCCGCATCAGGATCAAGAACATTGTAAGCGGTGCTGATTTCTTTTTTCAAATCCGACACCAACGGATAGGCCACATCACCGACACCGCCGGATTTTCTCTCGGTTTGAATCCATGCTAGGTGAGCAAATTCGCTATCGACGGACACCCCTAAAATCTCGGTGTTGATGCTGGCAAATTCGCTAACTCGATCGCTGAAAGCGGTAATTTCCGTGGGGCAAACAAAGGTAAAATCGAGGGGATAGAAGAATAAAACGACGTATTTACCCCGATAATCCGACAATTTGATGGTTTTGAACTCTTGATCGAAAACGGCGGTCGCGGTGAAATCCGGCGCCGCTTGTCCGACTCTTAAGCAACCTTCGGCGGTCATACTCTTAATCTCCTTAATCTAGTTTCTGGGAAAATGCAACTATTTTTACATTCCTTAACAACTATATCATAGTCATAACGATTTTGAGTAGTCAGCAATCAGTTATCAGTGGCCAGCGGGGAGATAGGGAGATAGGGAGATAGGGTGATGGGCTGAGAGGGGGACAAGCGAGCTAGAAGGTAGATAGGGCAAGCGATATCGCTCTTTGTCCTTTGATGTAATCCTTCAACCGATAGCGGCTAATTTGCATTAGCTCTTCTATATTTTTTTGGAACATTTGATGTAGCTGGA
>NZ_JBLZRT010000118.1:0-13568 GCF_048564745.1 Microcystis sp. | reverse complement strand
TTTTATGGGCAGATATTTTAAAACTGTCTCTTGAAGCTAATTATGATGATTATCTTGAAAAAAAATGATAATTAGACAGAAGTTCTCTTGTTCACATAGAGAACTTTATCTTCTTTTGTTTTCAAAATGAGAATTGCTGGTTGATTCTGCCAAAGTTTGTAAGCGTCTAATGATAGCATGGCTGATCATTGAATTAGCAAAAAACTCCTGTTTTCCCCCTTGGGAATAGTCCTTAATTTTATCAATACAGTCTAAAATATATTCAAGATAAACTTGATCTTCATTCATAACTTAATTGCCTCCTTTAAGATTCGCTGTTTAATTAGATGATGAAGGCTTTTTTCAGTTACTACATCCACTTTACACCCTAAGAGAGCCTCTAAATCAACTAATAATCCACCGGGAAACCAAGGGGACGTTTTAGCTAAATCATAATCAATTAAAAAATCAATATCACTATTTTCGGTTTCCTCACCTCTAGCAACGGAACCAAATACACGCACATTAAAAGCACCATGTTTGGTGGCAATTTTTAGGATATCCTCTCGTTTGTCTTGTATGAGTTGTTTTAAGGTCATAAAATAACATCCCTCCCGAAGGTTTTTAATGAACAATTAACAGACTAGACTAGAAAAAACTAAATACTGATAACTCACCCCCCCACTTATTGCCCTAATTTGCGTAAAAGTTGCATCACCTTTTCATAAGTTGCCATATTATTCTGCTGGTAGAATATTATAGCTGCTTGTTCTAGGTCAATTTTTGCTTTTTCGGTTTGTTTTAATTTGGCATATAAAAGACCACGACTACGGACTTTATGAACGGTGGCTAAATAAGTAATCATTGATTTCTCATTTCAGGTTCGCATTAGATTATATTCTTCGCAGATTGATGAAGTTAGAGATTCCAATAAGATTAATTTTTCCTCAATTGACAGGTTTTTTCCTTGTTTAATTAATGTTTGTAAAGTCATTTTTTTTAAATCAAATTCAGGCACAAGTAGAGCCAATTCTTGTGTTTGTTGATTTTGTAAGTCAGTAATTAATTCTTGTAAAAATAAAGAATCATTACTTAAGTCCGAAATTTCATCCTCATAGTTTTCGAGAGCTTCTATTTGTTGAATACGGTCACTATAATTTTTGAGAAGGGATTCGAGAGCTTCGATAATAAATTGGATGTCTTTAAATGATAGAGTTTTCATAGTTTACCTCAACTTACACGATAAAAAAATTCACCAATTACCCTTAAGGCTTGTTGATAGGTTTCTATTGACATGGGAAATAAGAGTTTCCATAACCAGTGATTACCTCGATCATTAATTAATTCTAGCTCACTGGGAATAGAAATTCCCCGATCTAGTTTCCACCAGTTGTTTCCTATTCCCTGAACGGAAAAGGTCGAAATTCCCCCCGGTGTTTATCCATCAACAAGGGTTTCTTTTACCCATATTTGCCCATTATTTTCATAGATAGCAATATCTTTGTTAGGACGAACATGATCCATTCTGGGAGATGTAGCATTACCTCTACGGTATAAATCAACGGGTGTTTTTATCATTTGTCACCTCCCTAATTCGCGTAAAAGTTGCATCACCTTTTCATCAGCAGCCATATTATTCTGCTGGTAGAATATTATAGCCGCTTGTTGTAGGTCAATTTTGGCTTTTTCGGTTTGTTTTAATTGGGCATATAAAACACCACGACTACGGATTATAGTAATCATAGCAATTATCGTCGATTGGGTTGACCCAAGGAAACCCAACAATAGACCCAAGGAAACCCAACAAAAAGATTCAGACGGATTTAGGTGTTGGGTGTTGGGTTTCGCTTTTCCTGAGAATTGAGAGGTTTTCTTTAACATATTTATTCCCTCAAACCAAGCTAGGGACTGCACCTAGTTTTTTACACACAATTCCTGATGGTTTAAAATAGATTCTGATACCTCAATGAGCAGAAAAGCGATCGCATCTTGATGATCCGCGTCGGTTAAAATGGTTTCGAGGGTGCTAGGGGTGGGAATTTCGTCCCCATCTGCCAACATGAAGGAAATATGACCTTTTAAGGCTTCAGTTGCCATTTTTTTCGCTTCTTCGATGGTTTCTCCTGCACTAATACAACCCGGAAAGTCATAAAATTGTACCCCATAATCACTATGGTTATCTTTATGAACGGTGGCCAAATAATTAATCATTGATTTCTCCTTTATCGTAATTTAATACCGGCTTGTTTTTCGATACTGATTAGGGTTTTAAGGGGAATATCCTTTTTAGGGTGAGGAACAGTCACTTTCCCTTTTTTATGGGGATGTTTAAAATGATGATGACTTCCTGTTGTACCTACTTGATACCATCCCTCATCCTTCAGTTTTTTGATAATTTCTCGACTTTCCATAATTGATGATTTCTATTTCACCCCCCTAATTGTTGTAAAATCTGCATCACTTGTTCATAAGCAGCCATATTATTCTGTTGGAGGAATAATATAGCTGCTTGTTGTAGATCAATTTTTGCTTTTTCGGGTTGTCCTAATATGGCATATAAAACACCACGATTGGCGTAAGCCTCAGCAAAATTAGGATTAATGTCAATAGCTTGGTTGTAGTCATCTAATGCTAATTCATATTTCTGCTGGTTATGGTAAAGAAGCCCCCGATTGTAGTAAGCATCAGCATCATTAGGATTAATTTTAATAGCTTTGTTCCAGTCAGCTAAAGCTAATTCGTATTTCTGCAAGTCAATGTAAAGAAGCCCCCGATTGTAGTAAGCATTAGCATGATTAGGATTAATGTCAATAGCTTTGCTGTAGTCAGAGAGGGCTAAATCGTATTTCTGCAAGTCAGAGTAAAGAATCCCCCGATTGACGTAAGCATTAGCAAAATTACGATTAAGTTCAATAGCTTGGTTGTAGTCAGCTAAAGCTAAATCGTATTTCTGCTGGTTATGGTAAAGAAGCCCCCGATTGTAGTAAGCATTAGCATAATTAGGATTAATGTCAATAGCTTTGCTGTAGTCAGAGAGGGCTAAATCGTATTTCTGCAAGTCAGAGTAAAGAATCCCCCGATTGTAGTAAGCCATAGCATAATTAGGATTAATGTCAATGGCTTTGCTGTAGTCAGAGAGGGCTAAATCGTATTTTCGTTGGTCATCGTAAAGAACCCCCCGATTGTAGTAAGCCTCAGCTAAATTAGGATTAATGTCAATAGCTTTGCTGTAGTCAGAGAGGGCTAATTCGTATTTCTGCTGGTTATAGTAAAGATTCCCCCGATTGTTGTAAGCCAAAGCATCATTAGGATTAATGTCAATAGCTTTGCTGTAGTCAGAGAGGGCTAAATCGTATTTCTGCAAGTCTTTGTAAAGATTCCCCCGATTGTTGTAAGCGTCAGCATAATTAGGATTAATGTCAATAGCTTTGCTGTAGTCAGAGAGGGCTAATTCGTATTTCTGCTGGTTATAGTAAAGAACCCCCCGATTGCCATACCAAGCAGCACGGGGAGCGAGATGAATTGCCTGATTAATCGCCGCTAATCCCTCATCATAGCGTTTTAATTCACTTAATACTCCCCATTTCTCGTTATAGTGATTGGGGTTATTGGGAACCAGAGAAATCGCCTGATTAATCACCGTTAATGCTTGCTCATAATTTTCTAAATAGCGATAAACAACACTTTGCAGTTGTAAAATACTACTGTGAAAGTTCTTTAAATCTTCCCCTTTAGGTAAGGTATTAATCGCTTGTTGCAAAGCTTCTATAGCTGTTTGATATTTACTTAATTCAAATAACGCTAATCCCTTCCCATACCAAGCTAAATAGACATTATCGGGGTCATTTTGCTTAATCGCCTCATCAAACGCCTTAATTGCTTCCTCAGACCTCCGTAACCGCCATAATTGTCCTCCCCTTTGTATCCAAATATCCGCCTTCGCATTGGTATTAGGAACAATAACACCAGTAATCGCTTGAATAATTTCTTGTTGTTGTTGCGGACTAACTTGGGGTTGAGCAGTGGTTAATAATTGCGGTT
Organism: Microcystis sp.; assembly: GCF_048564745.1. Taxonomy (NCBI): domain Bacteria; kingdom Bacillati; phylum Cyanobacteriota; class Cyanophyceae; order Chroococcales; family Microcystaceae; genus Microcystis; species Microcystis sp. The sequence continues at coordinate 9,548 of NZ_JBLZRT010000118.1, read as the reverse complement.
TTACCTTCAATCTTTCTTGCAATCCGATAAAAGTGCTAATGGGAATCCCTAAACTAAACCCTAGCTGAATTTTCCCTACCCCTGCTGTTTCTGAACTTCCATGAATCCCTATTACTCTCCCCTGGGAGTCTAAGACTGCACCGCCACTCATGCCCCCAAATGTGATGCTGGTATAAACTAATTCATAGCCTCCGGTTAAAGAAGCAACACTTTGTAATGTTCCTCCTTGTTCATTGCTTAAGTCACTTTGGCGGGTTTGTATTAATCCCTGTTCTTTATCGATAATTATACCGCCACTAAACAACCATTTCGAGGGATTGTCGCCAATTTTGGGGAAGCCTGCAACAAAAACAAAATCCCTGGTATTTGGGTTATAATTCGCTATTTCCGCAACGGGATAATTGTCTCGGCTTTCAAACTGAAAAACTGCTAAATCTACCCCTTCCTGCCGGATGATGGTGCTTTTCTCGATGTTTCGAGTTTTGCCGTCGCTGGTGACGACGGTGTAGGTGTAATCAGCACAGCTGGCGGTGCGTGCCATTTCTCCGCAAAGGACGTGATCGGCGGTTAGGACGGTGTAAATATTCCCTTCTTTAGCGATAATTACGCCACTTCCATTGGCAATTACGCCACTTCCATTGGTTTTACTGCTACTATCGATCCGCACGGTGAAACCCTTCGCTTTTGTTTCTAATTCGGCGATATAGCCAGTATAGGCGGTGGTTTCTATATCGGGGTTCACCGGCGGTAGGGGTAGGTTATAGGCGCTGAGGATTTCGGGACGGATGTAGGTTAATAGGGTATTGATAGAAATGCCCCAATTAACCGCTCTCATCTGTTGGATTTCTGCGTCTGTGGGTTTTGTGCCGTCTTCGTAGATGTAGTTAGAGAGAATCGGATGGGCCGATCGCCCGTTAAGGCCGATTAACTCCCCCTCGACAAAAATGCCGCCGCCACTCATTCCCTGCACGATATCGCCACTATAACCGACGCTGTAGCCATCCCGGAGGGGTCGATCGCTCACCTGTTCGAGGGTTCCCTTTGTCGTCCGATACTGTCCCGTTTCGGCAACATATCCCGCGGCCACCACTTCTAAACCGATGCTGTTTTGATTGATGGTAAACTTCGCGATGGTGGCGATCGAATAGTCCCGGGTATCGCTAAACTCCAGCAGAGCGAGATCTTGATTCTCCGATAGGGAATTGGGGACAATGCGGGCCGCACGGCTGTGGCCGTCGTAAGTTTGTACCTGTAGGGTTTTCGTGTTGCGGGTAACGTGGGCGTTGGTTAGGATAAGGTAATTATCGCCTTTTTTAGCGATAATCGTCCCCGATCCCCGATTTGTCTCGCTAGTAATCTTAACGGTGACTCGTTGTAGGAATTGCTCCTCGGTAAGCTCCCGATCGCCCTGTGCCGTCAGAATGGGATGATTAGAAATATTTCCGGCAGCCGGGGTGATAAGGGTTAACCCGGGTTGAGGCAGTAGGGAGAAAAGAAGGATGAGGGCGATCGAAGGTTTGATCATGGCTGTTACCTAGAGTTTGCTGAATAAATGTGAAATGTAGGCAAGGTAAGAGTTTTGTCGTTTTTCTCGTGAAATAGGTGCAAGATTTTGAGAGAATCGTGCTTCAAAACCTTGCGTCTTCATCGGCCCGGGTCCTGTAGGGGCGAAGCATTCGGGCAATAACCTATCGGTGAAACCGGAGATTTTCTATCCGAATGCTTCGCCCGTACTTTTTCAGCAAGCCTTACCTAGCTATTTTAAGTAGTAAGAACGAAGAAAAAAGAAGATACCGGAGGTGGTGAGAAGTGCGATCGCTGGGGGAATAATCGGAACCCAGAGACCGAAATAACTAAAGAGAAGCCAACCGATACCAGTAAGGGAAATCACAGCGATCGCCACTGTCAAAAGTATCGTTTTTACCCGAAGAAAACGCCACGTTAATAATCCCCCCACCAGGGACCAACCCAACACCCAGAAAGCCTCCTGTAGGGGATTCCAGAAAGCGATCGAGGTACGTTTTCCTTCCATTGTATCGAGAATTTGACTGACTGCGTGCGCGTGCAAATAAACCCCCGGAATTGCTTCCGATGGGTTGCGACTAAAGGGGGTTAAAAAATCATCGATCCCGGGTTCTGTTACTCCAATCAGGACAATTTTTTCCCGGACTGATTCGGAATTAAAACGCGGATCTAAAACCTGTCGGAGAGATTTTTTCGGGGCAATTTTGATGATTGCATCGATGCCATTATCGGCGATTCGACGGTAAGCGAGCATAACTTGACGGCCGGATCGGGTATCGGATTGACTGGTTCTGTAGGGGCCGCGGTTGGATTGTAGCCAGTCACCGAGATGAGTATCCCCGATATTAATTTCTAGAATTCCCCGCTGCAGTTTATTGCAGTCAAAATCTTGATTCTGGGATTCTAGATATCGTTTGGCAATTAGGAGACTAAAACTAGGAGCATAATCTTTAAAATTACAGGACATTGAGTCAACTTTGGCCAAAGAATCCGGGGGAAGACAGGGAGAGGTGCGATCGAGTTTTGCCTGATATAAAAAACGACGAATTCGGGGAACTCCGGCAATGGTTTCGTCTGGGACTATGTTACTAAAACCACTCTGATTTTTTGGCAGTTCCGGGGGTGGGGGAAATCCGTCTGGTTGTGGGTAATTATTAAACTTACAAATCGAGATAAAATTAGGAGTATTTTGTAATTGTTTGGCTAGGGGTGGATAATCTTGACTGGCAGCGATGGGACGGAGGATATCTAAGGCGATAATTTGCGGTTCGTAGGGCAGTAATTTATTTAAAAGCTGCGATAATGCTTCTCCTGCGAGGGAACGTTTTTGATCGCTTCCTGGTATTGTTGGTCTTTTCATACCCATGCGATCTTGATATTCCCAATCTTGGCGATCAATGGTAATAATTAATAATCTTTCATCGGGTTTATCTTTGGGTTTTAGTTGCATCAGGCGATCATAAATATTTAATTCTAAGGGTTCTAAAATTCCTGTTTCTCTTATTGCTAAGACTGTCATCGCTACGGCTAAACCTAAACCGAAAGTTAGAGCGAATCGTCGCCAATTTTGTTGTTTTTGAGGGGAGTTACTGAAACTATGCCAAGTGGGGGGTTCTTCGGTGGGATTGGGGCAAACTACGGGCAGCCAACTGGCACAGGGATAGTCTTTTTCCCAGTCATCGTGGAGATTTTTTTGGGCTTCATGTACGGCGCTATAGAGAGATTTATTATTGGTAAAAGCGGTTAAAAAGTATTGCAGAAATTTGGGAGAAACGGGATCGGGTAATTTCTCGCGCATAAAGATTAGATGGGGTAATGCCATACCTTTTTCCCGGGATAGTTGTTGTGCCAAACCGATACCATCACAGGAGTTAAATATCGCTAACTTTAACCCGTTTTTAGTGGCTTCTCCCAGGGAAAAGCTAAAATCAGCTATCTTTAATTTATGAGTTTCTGTTAGTTGAATTTCGCAATCTTGCCCATCTTCTGTACTGGCACTATGACCGCTAAAAAAGAGAATATTCCAAGTTTCTTGACGCAATAACTGATTTAATTTTTGCGGGTGAGGGGCTTTTTCCCAGATAATTTCTGCTCCTGCTTTTCCCGCAATCTCGTCTAAGGTTTTGCGATCTTCTTCGAGAAATCTTAAGTCGGTGGCATAGCCTAAAATGGCTAAAATCCGAATTTTTTCATGATTTTTTAATTGTCTGGTTAAGGTATCGTATTCTGAGACAATAATGGCTATATCTGCGCCAGTATTTTGGAGGATTTCCCATTTTTCCCAGGGGAATCTTTGCAGCCAAATATTATCGGTTTGTACCCAGATACGAAAGTTATTACCAGAGCGCAGAATTGCGGTTTTTATCGGTTCAAATTCTGGGCTATTATTCAACCATTTGTTTAAGTTATCCTCAAATAATTTGGCTTTTTCTTGGCAGTTTTTAAAGACTAAACTCTGCTGAGAACTATTGGTAATTTGCTGGGGATTGCTATCTTTTAAGACTTTAAAAAATCCCTCTAATTCACTATAGTGACGTTGCCATTGACGGTAAAGAGTTAATAACTCTAAATTAGCTGGTAGCCTTGCTTTGATCACAGTTTGGGGACGAGAATTAAGATCGGGACGAATTTCTAATTTTACTTTAAATCCCCGATCGAATGTGCCATCTAGTTCGAGAGTTAAGAGTTTAATCATTAAGTTTTTCCTCGCTTATACTTGTAAATATTCGGTGACTCTTGCCGATTCTAAAGCCACTTCAATGAAGAATTTATCCCCCAATTCAGCATCAAATCGATAACGAATAAATTCATCGTTATCTGTGGCAATTACTTCTCGAAAAACCTGACCAGTTTCGGTGAGAATAGTTAATTTTAAATGGGGGGGTAAAGTGCTTGTTTCTCCGGTGGGGTAAACAGTCGCTTGTAGGCTAAATATTTCTTCAATTTTAGCGATAGTAATCATCAAAGCGAGGGGATTTCCCAGTAATTCTACTCCTAAATCTTTGATGCGTTTAATTTCTGTATTTTTGAATGCTGGAACCAGTGACAGTGAGCTAAAATTGAGAATACTTTGCCAATCAATGGGGAAATTATCGGCAAACCAATTGGTTAACTTGACGGGGGATTTTTGCCGACGGGTAATTAAAATTTTTCTCCAGTTACTATTGACGATAACTGCTGCCCATTCTTGAAAAGCAACGGCTTTTCTGGGAAAGATTAACTGAGGATTAGCTAAGATGTCTAGTAAGGTTGTCAATCTATCTAAAGATAGTTTTTCTTCCATCTTTTCCCGTTCAATCTTCACTGGTTGTAATTGACACTCTCCCCATAAATCCAAAGAATCTGATCCTGATTGCAGTTGATTTCTCGGTAGAGAGTAGTTAAGATTACGCTTAATATATTGTCCTTTTTCCTTAATATCTTTATGGGTAGTATAACCCCAAATTCTCAGATGACTTTCGGCAGTGTTTACCTGTACCGCTAGATAATAATCACCAATTAATTGAGGAATATCTACCCATTCTTGAGGAATTTCGATCGCTTCTAGATCCAGAGTTTCGCTGGCAATAACTATTACTGACTTTTCGCCTAATTTAACGGTAAAACCATTAACTCCTAGTTGCCAGAAATCCTCTTGATTTTCTACTAAACTAACCCCAGGCATCCCTGACTGTAGATAGTTAAAAATAACTTGTTGACAGAGATAATTAACATAAAATCTCTGACGAATACTGGCATCAGTAAAACTGGCACTTTTTGCCCAACTTATCTCTTGAATATCTGCGGGTATTTCTAGCCAAATGCTATCAGGAGTTAGTTCTAACCAATCATTAACCATAATTAATCCTCCTGAGTTGTTGCGCTGGTTTGATAGTAGTATGTTAGCCATGGTTCTATTGCCTTACTAATAACTTCTCTATCGGGAGACTGGAAAGAAATATGCAGGTTTTCGCTGGCCCAGGGTAAAAACTTTTTAGCGAGGTGACGATAAACTTTATCCAGTTCCCTAGAAACCTGATATTGTTTGATAACCACCGTGGTGATTTCTGTAATCTTAGCGGCAATTGCCACTTGTCCCAACCCTGAACCATAAGTCATCTCTAGAATTAACTGAATTTGCGGATGCAGTTTTGCCTGTTGCGGCTGCTGACAAATCTGTTGAATTTCTGCGCGTAACCAAGCTAGAATTTTTTGGTGGTTTTGTTGCGACTCGCGAAAATTTTCCGCCGCTTCTAATTGCTGCCAAGGGTTATTATGGAGAGTATCTTCGATCATTTCTTCCCTCGTGCTACTTTCCTCACCCCCTAAAGGTTGCTGTAGAGAAATTGTTTTTCCTTGGGGAAATAAATAATCAGAAATAGCTTGTCCCGCATCCTTTAACCATCGGGTAATTGTCGCAGAATTGATTTTGATGGTAGAGTGGCTATCCGAGTTATAAGCAGCGGCGATTTTTTGCCAGATTTCTGGACTAGGTTCCTGAATTTTACCATCGGTTTTTATTTTTGCCTGGGCATAAATTTCTTTATAGTAATCCCAAGCTAAAAGGTAATTTTCGAGAGTTTCCCCCACTAATCCCCTCGCTAGGAGAGCTTGGCTGAGACGCGCTCCGGTAGAATTAAGTAGTAGGCTCCAAGTATTATGGCCGAATGCTTGACTAATCTGACGGATGCGATCGATTAAGCGATATTTAATCCTCTGATTGGCAAAATTATCGAAGCGAGTGGAGAATAAAGGCTTAAAGTCAGCTAAGATAGCCTCAAAATCAAGAATTCCTTCGTTAAAGTAGTCTTCGATCTGATAATCCAGTTTAGCTTGATATTTTTGATAGATTTCGGCAGCAGCCCAGTAGCAAGGTTCCTGCAAATAAGCGTATAAATGCCCACGACAAAGATGATTTTTGGAACCGTGATTCTGATACTGTTGGTGAAAGAATAGAGACCAATATTCCTCTGAATCGACATTAGGATCGATTGGGCCATAGCTTTCCATGTTACGACGCAAACGCCGATCGCAATTCCATTCTGTCCTATTTTGTCGCAAAACTAAAAAGCAACAAAACTTCTCCAGCAAAGTCTCTCGTTTTTTCATCTAGCTAGTCCCCGTGGAGGTCAACTAAACTCTCTATCGTTCCACTTGCAGCTTTTATGCAGTATTTTGGCATTTTGTTACAAATTGATCATACTCGGTCGAGGAGAGTCACATTGACATACTCCCCCACCCCCAACAGCTAACCCCCATGGCGGACCAGAACGGGCATATTAAAAAAAAACCTGTCCACTGTTCCTGAGAAACGTTAACATAAGTTAACAACCCCTTGACAACCGATAAGATCATCCTCAATTTATCAGGAGTTCGACAGCGTGAACAAAAACGGTAATAACAAAAAATGGCGCAATGCGGGACTATATGCCCTATTGTTAATCGTAGTCCTTGCCTTGGCCTCAGCTTTCTTCGATCGCCAGCCAGCAGTGCAACAGACTTGGAAGTATAGTGAATTTTTACAGGAAGTGCGGGAAGGTAAAGTGGAAACCGTGCGCTTAAGTGCCGACCGGCAACGAGCGATCGTACCCACCCAAGATGGTGCAAATGTATTAGTTAACCTGCCCAACGATCCGCAATTAATCAACATCTTGGCGGAAAATAACGTTGATATTTCCGTACTGCCCCAAAGAGAAGAAGGAGTATGGGTAAGAGCTTTCAGTAGCCTCTTTTTCCCGATTTTACTTCTTGTTGGTCTATTTTTCTTGCTCCGTCGCGCCCAAAGTGGTCCCGGTTCCCAAGCGATGAACTTCGGCAAATCGAAAGCAAGGGTACAGATGGAACCCCAAACCCAGGTTACTTTCGGTGATGTGGCCGGGATTGAAGGGGCAAAATTAGAATTAAACGAAGTGGTGGACTTCCTGAAAAATGCCGATCGCTTCACGGCAATTGGGGCAAAAATCCCCAAAGGAGTCCTTTTAGTCGGTCCTCCGGGGACAGGTAAAACCCTGCTTGCTCGCGCAGTAGCTGGAGAAGCAGGAGTCCCGTTTTTTAGCATTTCCGGTTCGGAATTCGTGGAAATGTTCGTCGGGGTGGGTGCGTCTCGCGTCCGCGACCTATTTGAACAAGCGAAAGCGAATGCACCTTGTATCGTCTTTATCGATGAGATTGATGCTGTCGGTCGTCAACGGGGTGCCGGTTTAGGGGGTGGTAACGATGAACGGGAACAAACCCTCAACCAATTATTAACGGAAATGGACGGTTTTGAAGGTAATACAGGTATTATCATTATCGCCGCCACTAACCGTCCTGATGTGCTGGATGCCGCTTTATTACGTCCGGGTCGTTTCGATCGCCAAGTGGTGGTGGATCGTCCCGATTACGCTGGCCGTAAGGAAATCCTTAATGTCCACTCCAGAGGCAAAACTTTGGCTCAAGACGTGGATCTCGATAAAATCGCCCGTCGTACCCCCGGTTTTACCGGTGCCGATCTAGCTAATTTGCTCAACGAAGCCGCAATTTTAGCGGCACGTCGCAATTTAACCGAGATTTCTATGGATGAGATCAACGATGCGATCGATCGTGTCCTGGCAGGTCCTGAGAAGAAAAATCGCGTCATGAGTGAAAAACGCAAAACTTTAGTTGCTTACCATGAAGCTGGTCATGCTTTGGTGGGTGCTTTAATGCCGGATTATGATCCTGTCCAGAAAATTAGTATTATTCCTCGCGGTCGCGCTGGGGGTTTAACTTGGTTCACTCCCAGCGAGGATCGCATGGAATCCGGGTTATATTCTCGCGCTTATCTGCAAAATCAGATGGCTGTAGCTTTGGGGGGTCGTTTAGCTGAAGAAATTATCTTCGGTGAGGAGGAAGTAACTACGGGTGCTTCTAATGACCTGCAACAGGTGGCACGAGTAGCGCGGCAAATGGTCACTCGTTTCGGCATGAGCGATCGCCTGGGGCCAGTGGCCTTAGGTCGTCAAAATGGTAATGTTTTCCTAGGTCGTGATATCGCTTCCGATCGAGATTTCTCCGATGAAACTGCGGCAGCTATTGACGAGGAGGTGCGTAACCTAGTGGAACAGGCCTATCGTCGCGCTAAAGAGGTTTTAGTCAATAACCGCGCCATCTTGGACCAGTTAGCACAAATGTTAGTGGAAAAAGAAACCGTGGACGCAGAGGAGTTGCAAAATATCCTCGCTCATAACGATGTGAAAATGGCGGCTTTAGCTTAAGTTTTGTAACATTTTCTTGACAAACAGCATCCTGATGGGTGCTGTTTTTTTTGTTAAACGAAAATTAATGACAAACTTAAGCTGTTAATCAGCTTAACAATAAGTAGGGTTTGCGGCAAAAAGTTTTTCTTGGGGGCAGGGTGTGGGGTGTGGGGTGTAGGGTTTTACCGATTTTGAAGGGGTCAATTACCTAATTTTCAGGGAAAGAGTCCCTGAATTTTCCCCCCGATCACTCCCATATCTGGTACTTTTTGATTTACAAAAACTCTAAAAGTCTTAACCAACAAGGGTTTTACCATTATTCAGCCAGCCCTAAGTAATAGGACAAAATTAACTTTTTAGTTAGGATAGGCAAAAGGCAACAGGCAACAGGCAAGAGGTAGTTAGATATGTGTAATTAATTGTGTCTAGCTACTTACCCTGTTTAAATGGGTCTTAGCTTAACATTCCTGTCTTTTCACTGATTACTGATTACTGATTACTGATTACTGATTACTGATTACTGATTACTGTTTACTGTCATGTAAAATCGATGACTACTTCCCCTTTCCTCTTGGCTGCATCTCACATTTGCAGAAATACCGACAATCAGCAATTATCAGTGACTCTTAAATTGGTACAAATGTATGAACAACTGCGTGTAAGCATCCCACCGAAAAGCTAGTGCGAGGGGGGTTTGGGGGCGGCACTTCGACACGCTCAGTGACCGCGCCACGCCCCCAACGGGGGGTTTGGGGGGTAGAACCCCCCAAAAGCTTGGATTGATTGATAAAATCGGAAGTAATGCCAAATTTTAGCCGAGAGTTTCCC
>NZ_JBLZRT010000117.1:0-6493 GCF_048564745.1 Microcystis sp. | reverse complement strand
CGTCCTAGAGTTTATCTCGGAAACCGAAGGGGGTGAGTATTCCATCAATCCTCACTATCCCTATGGAAAATGGTATTTTTACGAGCAAATCTTACAAGTACCTGTCTATGGAATTTTTCAGCCAAAAACCGGAGAATTAGAAATTTATCGATTGAATCAAGGAAGGTATGAACAACAAAAACCTGATGAAAACAATCGTTATTGGATAGCAGAGATTAACTTATTTTTGGGAGTCTGGCAAGGAACCAAAGCTGAATTTACTACTAATTGGTTGCGTTGGTGGGATAAGTCGGGCAATCTGTTATTATGGGGGAGTGAACGAGTCGCACAAACTGAATATCAACTCGAACAGGAGCGAATGTTATGGCAAAAATTAGCTGAAAAATTAAGAGAATTAGGCGTTGAACCAGAAACCTTGTAGGAGACTTGTCAAATGCTGATAAAATCATGGAAGGAATCTTGGTAATGATTCGGGGCTGAAGATGCAACCTAACCTAACAAATGACTTAAATCACATTCTTGCCCATACTAAAACCCTGTGGGAGGAATTGCGGGGACAGCGGATATTTATTACCGGAGGTACAGGCTTTTTTGGCTGTTGGCTTCTGGAAAGTTTTATTTGGGCTAATGATCAGCTAGACTTAAAAGCATCGGCAGTGGTTTTAACCAGAAATCCTGATAGTTTCAGGCAAAAAGCTCCTCATTTAGCCAATCATACCGCTATTCAATTCCATAGCGGTGATGTTAGGTCATTTCAGTTTCCTAAAGGGGAGTTTTCTTATATTATTCATGCGGCAACGGATGCAAGTTCTCTAGTACATCAAGAGGATCGTCTTTTTGTCCTAGATACTACAGTACAAGGGACTTGGCGAGTGCTAGATTTTGCTAAAAATTGTGGCACAAAAAAATTATTACTAACTAGCTCAGGAGCAATTTATGGTCAACAACCCTCAGATATAAGTCATATTCCGGAAAGTTATCAAGGGGCGCCCGATGTGAGTTCTCCTAACTCCGTTTATGGAGAGGGAAAACGACTCGCAGAACTCTTGAGTGTCTTGTATGCTCAGGAGTATAATATAGGGGTAAAAATTGCCAGGTGTTTTGCCTTTGTCGGTCCCTATTTACCTTTAGGTGAATCTTTTGCCATTGGCAACTTTATCAAGGACAGTTTAGAGGGAAAAACGATTCATATTAAAGGAGATGGAACCCCCTATCGTTCCTATTTATATGCTTCGGATTTGATGATTTGGTTATGGACTATATTATTTAAGGGTGAGTCTTGTCGTCCTTATAATGTGGGTTCAAATGTGGAAATCAACATCAAAGATACCGCCTTAGCAGTGGCGGAAATTGCTGGACACCCTAATTCTATCACTGTTGCTCAAGAACCAGTTGTAGGTCAACGGATTGCCAGATATGTACCCGCTACTGACAGAGCATTAAAAGAATTAGGACTCAAGGCAACCGTTGATTTATCTACAGGGATTAAAAAAACCCTTGCATGGTATCCACAAAGACTAACACAAACTGATAATCATTGAGGGGTTTAACTCATGAAATTTCAAGGAAATCAACTCCGCCAAACCGTTCTGAGGATGGCCTTTGCTGGTTCAACTGTTCATATTGGCTGTGCCTTTTCTATTATCGAGATTCTCGCAGTTCTCTATCGTTCTTACCTAAATCTAGGGAATGGTCAACCGGAGTCCCCCGGCAGAGATTATTTAATTCTCAGTAAAGGTCATGGAGTAATGGCTCAATATGCTTGTATGTATGAGTTAGGCTGGCTAACAGATAAGGATATTGATAATTACTTTGGGGATGGTACAATTATTAAAGGGTTGTCTGATGCTCATGTGCCTGGTTTAGAAGTAAGTTCAGGGTCTTTAGGGCATGGTTTATCTGTGGGTGTTGGGATAGCGTTAGCTAGTAAAATTAAAGGAACCGGACAGCGTTGTTTTGCCCTTGTGGGGGATGGAGAAATTAATGAGGGGTCGATTTGGGAAGCCCTACTTTTTGCCTCTCATTTTCAACTATCTAACTTGTTAGTCATTGTAGATGCTAATGGTTATCAAGCGATGGGCACTACTCAAGAAGTGATGAATTTAGGTCAAATTGCTGATAAGTTCCGGGCTTTTGGTTTTGACTGTCGAGAAGTAGATGGTCATGATGAAAAGGCATTAGATCAGGTCTTTCAAGAATTATTAGAACTGTCTTCTTCTTGTCCTAAAGCTGTTATCGCTCACACGGTTAAAGGGAAAGGAGTTTCTTTCATGGAAGATAATAATGTTTGGCATTATAGCCGCTTAAATCGAGAAATTTATGCGCAAGCTAAAGCCGAATTAGAACCTCAAGTTTACAAGGATAAATTAAGTTTATGAGAAACGCTTTTTCAGATGCTTTAGTCAAATTTGCTTTAGGAGATGAGCGAGTTCTGTTATTAACCGGGGATCATGGTTATGCTTTATTCGATGATTTTCGTCAGGCTTGCCCTAAACAATATATTAATGCGGGGGTAGCAGAACAAAATATGGTAGGGGTGGCGGCAGGACTTGCTAAATCGGGGTTTTTCCCGGTGGTTTATGGTTTAAGTTCTTTTGTGCCGATAAGAGTTCTAGAACAAATTAAGTTAGATATTTGTTATGAACAATTAAAGGTTTTATTGATTGGGGATGGTGCTGGAGTGGTCTATAGTAGTCTGGGTTCTAGTCATCAGTCTACCGAAGATATTGCCGCTTTAAGAGCTTTACCTAATATCTCGATTCTCTCCCCAGCAGATGCCTCCGAAATGACTCAATGCCTGAATTGGGCTTTTAACAGTGATGGAGCGGTTTATTTACGCATGGGTAAGGCAGATTTAGGGGTAATTCATGAGACTTTACCTCACCTTGAGCCAGGTAAACTTCACCCCGTTAAACCAGGCACCGGCAACCTTGGATTTTTGGCGACAGGTTCGATGGTTAAAACGGCCTTAGAAGTGGCTCAGGAATGGAATAATAGTGGGGTGTGGAGTGTTCCTTTTATTAAGCCTCTTGATGTCCAGCAAGTGATAGAAATTTGTCAGCAATATCAAGCTATTGTGGTGATGGAAGAACATTCTATCTATGGGGGTTTGGGTTCTGCTATTTCTGAAATTGCCAGCACCTATCATCCCAGTTGGATTTGTCGCATTGGTATTGAAGATCGATTTTCTCAATTTTGCGGAACTTATCAATATTTGATGCAAGAACATCGGCTAGATGTTGCCTCAGTTAAGGAAAAAGTTAGAAATTTTATGTCACGATTGTAGAAAAATGTATCTAATCAAAAAAAGCAAATCTGTTAGATTTTTGTTAGTGGGGGTAATTAATACCTTATTTGGGTATTCGGTGTTTGCCTTGCTGTTTCGTCTAGGATTAGATGAGCGCTATTCCTTACTTATCGCTACTATTTGCGGGGTATTATTCAACTTTAAAACTATCGGAGGGATCGTTTTTAAAGACCAAAATAATCGACTACTAACTCGCTTTATTGGTGTTTATTTAGTGATTTACTTATTAAACGCTGAATCCTTACGAATTGTTAAGATGCTAGGAATCAATATCTTAGTGGCACAAGCTATCTTAGTATTGCCTCTAGCAATTGTTTCTTATTTCTTGAATAAAACCTTTGTTTTTAGAGGAAGTAGATGATGAAAAAAATTACGATTATGACTCCTTGTTATAATGAAGAAAAGAATGTTGAAGACCTTTACTTGCGGGTTAAAGAAGTCTTTCATCAGTTACCTAACTATGAGTATGAACATCTTTTTATCGATAACGCTTCCCAAGATAAAACTGTAGATGAATTAAAAAAAATTGCTCAAAAAGACTCCAGGGTAAAAGTCATAGTTAATGCTAGAAATTTCGGACCCGTTCGTTCTGGTTACTATGGTATTCTTCAGTGTTACGGAGATGCGGTTATTTTTATGGTAGCAGATTTGCAAGATCCTCCCGAATTAATCCTAGAATTTGTCAAGAAGTGGGAAGAAGGCTATAAAGTTGTTAAAGCGGTTAAAACGCCGATGAAAGAAGGATCTTTTTTCTATTTTGCTAGACAAATTTTTTATTATTTAATGGACAATCTTTCGGATATAAAAGTTACTAGAAACTTTACAGGTTTCGGTTTATACGATCAGAAAGTCATTAATGTTCTACGAGAGATTAACGATCCCTATCCCTATTTTAGGGGACTCATTGAAGAGTTGGGTTTTGAAAGTTTCTCTTTTGAGTATCAACAACAACGGCGAAAACGGGGTATTAGTAGTTATAACTTCTATCGATACTATAGCGAGGCGATGCTGGGTATTACCAGTCACTCCCAAGTTCCCCTGAGACTGGCCACCATGTTAGGCTTTGCTTTGTCCCTCTTGAGTTTGCTAGTGGCGTTAGGTTATTTAATGGCCAAATTGTTGTTCTGGGATTATTTTCCTTTAGGAACCGCACCAATCATGGTCGGACTATTTTTAATCGCTTCGGTGCAACTATTTTTTATCGGTATTATTGGGGAATACATTGGATTAATGCACATGAGAATTTTAAAAAGGCCTTTAGTTGTCGAACGAGAACGAATTAACTTTCAGTGAGTGACTGTATTTGTTATACTAACTTAATCTTGGAGGACAATATATAGCGATTCCATTTGAGACATAAATAGAGCTTGCTATGGTAAAATAGAAAAGTTCTGCCAAGAAATGAAATAAAAAAAGCAAATGGAAACCAATCAAAATGAAAGAGAAAGACAAATAGAGCGTTTAATCAACTTTATAAACAAACAGTAATGGAGAATCGAGACATGGAGAAATGGAGACTCGCGAGAGATGAAGAGAGCCTTAGCAGTAAAATTGGCTCTACAGGGTTATGCCTAAAAAGCGATAGAAAATATACTAAATGTATCTCAAGGTTATGTAAGTAAATGGAAAAAAAGATTTATCAAACAAGGAATACAAGGACTAAGACTAGGTTACAAAGGAGCCAAAACAAAGCTGACTAAAGAGGAAGAAGAAGAGAACAATAAAATGGTTATTATGCCAAGAATATTGGGATTTATCAGAACTATAAATCTATTTAATAGAAGAGTATGATGTAGTATTTGAATCAAAAGAAAGTTACTATAAGATTTACAAAAAAGCGAAGATAACTAGACAGAAAGCCGAAAAAGTAAACCCAAGAAAAGTTCCTCAGTGGGCAGAAAAAGCCTTAGAAAAAAGATTAAAAGAAAAGGAAGGATTTGATAGTTATGGGGAAATTTGTGAATGGTTATAGGAAAAATTAGGGATAGAAGCCAAGTACAAAACTGTACACAAATTAGTATATTATCGGCTAAAAGCGTCTCCAAAAATAGCCAGACCAAAAAGCCTAGAACAATCAGAAGAAAGGTTAGAGGATTTTTAAAAAAACCTCCTAGAAAATTTGGCAATGCTGAGTTGGGTGGCGATAACAATGATGAGTAATACAGGAAAAATTCGCTTTTTATGTGAAGATGAAACTCGTCTGGGACTGAAAACAATCAGCGGTAGAAAAATAACAGCAAAAGGGGTAAAACCTTACGGGAAAGTGCAGGGTCAATTTCAAGCAACCTATATCTATGGCAGCAATTCTCATTTTGAAACGATTTTGCGTTGTTTCAGCGATCTAGAGATTCGTTAAGAATTATTAACCCCTCTAGGTGCAAGGGCTTTAATGTCATGAAACCTTAAAATGAGAATTGCTGTATCTATGGGGTGGTAGAGCCGAAGACAGGAGAGCATTTTTTTTACGAATTCACTTATTTAAACAGTCAAGGTTTTCAAATATTTTTAGAATTAGTTTCTGAATATTTTGCCGATAGTATTTTGATAATACAGTTAGATAATGGCAGGTTTCATAAGGCAAAAAACCTGAAAATACCTGACAACATTATTCTCATGTTTCAGCCACCACATTGCCCAGAATCTAATCCAATTGAACAGATTTGGCAATATCTAAAAAAAGGATTGAGATGGAAACTACCTAGAGACTTAGAGGAATTACGTTTGTTAATTGGTCAACGACTCGAAGAAATGAACAAAGAGGTAATTGCTTCAATTGTTGGACGAGGTTATATTCTGGATGCTCTATCTGTAGTTGGTATTTAGAGAATTGGTATAAGAAGCTGCTACACCTATCTCTGACTCATAGTTATAAATAGCCGCCAACAGGTTAACTCTTAAACTATATCTTCGACGACGATTCCGATATTTACAGGATAAGATTTTCAAGATTTTGAGTTTCCTATAAATAGGTTCAATGATAATCCTTTCTTTGGCTAAAGCCTTTTTATAATCTTTTTCTAACTCTGTTAATTTTCTATTTTTCGGTTTCTTTTTCGGTGTATAACTATTACTATGGTATGCAGCTATTCCCTGATAAACACTGTCTTCTCTGCTGGTAGTTAAAGGATGAAAACGAACTTGACTTTTTTTAAATAAACTAAAATCATGACCTCTACCTTTCCCACA
>NZ_JBLZRT010000116.1:0-19831 GCF_048564745.1 Microcystis sp. | reverse complement strand
CCCATTTCTCCATTTTTTTGCTTACCTCCACCTTGATTCCTTCTTTCAAAACTATACCTATCAATCGTTTCCCCTTTTTTTAAGTTTCTTCTCTTTTTGTTAAGAAAGATCCGACTAATGGATAGCTTGATAAGGGGGGATTAAGGGGGGATCGACACCCCCCTTATCAAGGGGGGATTAAGGGGGAATCAAAGACAAAATCTATTTTCAATTTAATTATAACCACTTACTTAGCTGTAGTTGTCGATAGGTTGTCTTGTTCTCCTTTTTCAATTCATAGTTAAGAATACATTGGCCTACATATCTAGCCAAATTAATAGGAACAGCATTGCCAATCATTTGTTCTAGATTAGATTTTGTTCCTGTAAAAATAAAGTCTTTAGGAAAAGTTTGAATATAGCTTCGCTCGATCGTTGTTAGCGGTCTTAATTTTTCATTAAGATGACAAGCGTCACCGGGATGTTGTCGATAGGTTTTGGGAACTGGTCGATTTACTCCTCGAATAGTAGGGCTAGGTTCATAAATACTGAATATCGCCCTTCTTTGATAGCTTCTAGGATGTCTATAATAGTATTCTATATCTAATTCTTTGCCCATATAGTCAAATACAGTCAGAGGTTGACTTGATAAATTGTCATTGATTTCATCGATTAAAAAATCATCTTCTTCGTTCATTTTACCGATCAGAAAATATCTTTTTCTAGTTTGAGGAACTCCGCAGTAACAAGAATTAATAACTTTTCCAGTTAAACCATAACCATGACTTTTAAAAATTTGTTTTGCTTGAGTGAGTATTTTACTTTTCTCAATTCTATCCACATTTTCCATAACAAACCATTGCGGACTTACTCCAGTTACAATTTCGGCGAATGTGAGCGTTAGATTCGCTCGTCCTAAACCTTCGTTTCTCTTACCCGCACTGGAAAAGTCTTGACAAGGAGGGCTGCCGACAATAATCTCAGGATTATAGTGAGCCAATATTTCTTGGCTAGATTCTCTAGATAAATCGACATTAAATATCGGATGACTAAAGTTATTTCTATAGACATCTATAGCAGGTATCCAATTATCAAATGCGGCCACAATAGTAAACCCCGCTTTCTGGAAACCTAAAGATAAACCACCACAACCAGCGAATAAATCGATTGTGATCATTTTGCTCCCTCCTCTAAATTGACTCTCGAAAGCATAAAATAAATTATCGGAATCGGGAGCTAGACCGTATAACTCTTTTGTACTTAACTCCGCAGGTTGAATTTTTAAATTTTCATCGAGTTTCAGATATACATTTTTCAGTCCTTTCCCATCTAAGTAAGCGCACAAAGAAGCTGGAAATGAGGAATTAAATTGATTTTTACCCCATGTTTCTTTTTGGGTAAAATCCCGATTCGAGTGCTTCAATCCGAATAAACTAGGCTTAAATATTGCCGATTTTCCCATTACCTCAACCCGATCGCTGAAATTATCTCATCAATAATCTTAATAGCAATAAACGGCGCAATCATGCCTCCCACGCCGTAGATGAGGATATTGCGCCGCAATAGTTGGTCAGCAGTGAGCGGGCGAAATTGAACGCCTTTAAGTGCTAGGGGAATCAAAACGGGGATAATCAGGGCATTGTAGATCAGGGCCGAGACGATCGCCGATTGAGCGCTTTTCAAACCCATAATGTTTAAAGGACCGATCCCGGCAGCGGCGAAAATCGTCGGGATAATGGCGAAATACTTAGCGATATCGTTAGCTACCGAAAACGTCGTCAGGGCGCCGCGGGTAATGAGTAACTGTTTGCCGATGGTCACTAAATCGATCAGCTTGGTCGGGTCGGAGTCGAGATCCACCATATTGGCCGCCTCCTTCGCCGCTTGGGTTCCGGAGTTCATCGCCACACCGACATTAGCCTGGGCCAGTGCGGGTGCGTCGTTGGTTCCGTCTCCCGTCATGGCAACTAACTTGCCCTGGGATTGCTCGCGACGGATCACCTCGATCTTATCTTCTGGGGTGGCCTCGGCGATAAAATCATCCACCCCCGCCTCCGCCGCGATCACCGCCGCCGTGATCTGGTTGTCGCCAGTGAGCATGATCGTTCTCACACCCATGCGCCGTAATTGGTCAAAACGCTCTTTTAATCCAGGTTTCACGATGTCTTTGAGATAGATCACCCCGTAGATATCGTTACCCCGACAGACGGCGAGGGGAGTTCCCCCCAAATGGGAAACCCTTTCCTGTGCCTGATCGAGGGTCTCGGGAACGGAACCACCGCGGGAACGGACGAAACCTTTAATCGCGTCTACGGCTCCCTTACGGTATTCCTCGCCGGCCCTATCGGTGCCGCTCATGCGGGTACGAGCGGAGAATTCGATTCCCTCGCCGGGTTGGCCATCGATATCGAGGTTCGCGCCCAAATTCCGGGCTAAGGCAACGATCGATCGTCCTTCTGGGGTTTCGTCAAAAAGGCTGGCCGTTAGACAGATGCGGGCTAATTCCTCGAGGTTATGACCGTTGACGGGGATAAATTCGTCAGCCAGCCGGTTTCCGAGGGTGATCGTTCCCGTTTTATCGAGAAGGAGGGTATTTACGTCGCCGCAGGCTTCCACCGCACGCCCGGAGGTGGCGATGACGTTAAACTGAGCCACACGATCCATCCCGGCGATGCCGATCGCGCTCAATAAACCGCCGATCGTCGTGGGAATGAGGGCGACGAGGAGGGAGATCAAGATGGCGATACTGGAACCGGCCCGAAAGGTATCCGCAACCGCCGGTCCAAGGCTCGTTTCCAGGAAACCGGCGATATAGTTCCCGATCGAGGGAATCGTGGCCACGACAATTAAAAAGACTTGGGTTAACACGGCCAGAAGTACCGTCAGCGCGATCTCGTTGGGGGTTTTCGTGCGCTCGGCCCCTTCCACAAGGGAGATCATGCGATCGATAAAACCCTGACCAGGATCTTGAGCGATCCGCACCGTCAACTCGTCCGAGAGAAGCCTAGTGCCGCCGGTGACGGAACTGGCGATGTCGGTGCCGGGTTGTTTGAGGACGGGGGCTGATTCTCCGGTGATCGCCGATTCATCCACCGAACCGATTCCCTCGATCACTTCCCCGTCGGCGGGAATCACGTCCCCGGCCACCAGTTTCACCCGATCGCCCCGATGCAAGGCCGTGGAACTGACCGACTCGATCGAGCCGTCGGCCAGGATTTTCCTGGCGATCGTGTCGCTGCGGGTGGAGCGCAGGGCATCGGCCTGGGCTTTTCCCCGTCCCTCGGCAATTGCCTCGGCGAAGTTGGCAAACAGCACCGTGAAGAAGAGGATCAGGGTGATGATGCCGTTAAGTAGCCGTTGTTGTCCCCTGTCCCCGGCGATTGTGCCGAATAGATGCGGGTCGATCGTCACCAGGGCCGTGACGATCGTTCCCAACCAGACCACGAACAGGACCGGGTTACGCACGGCGATGCGCGGGTCGAGTTTGAGGAAGGACTGCCGGATCGCGCTTTGATAGAGACCGGTCCGGTTTACCTTGGGGGTGTGGCGGCGGTCGTCCCGGCGACCTCTCGGCACTCGCAACGGGCGGGAGGATTTAGAATTTCCTTTGTTCGTTCTCATAAATTATCTAGGGCTGGTTGAATAAATCTAAAAACCTTGTTGGGTAAGACTTTTAGACCTTTTGTCAATCAAAAAGTACTGGATATGGGAGTGATCGGGGGGAAATTTAGGCACTTTTTCCCTGAAAATTAGGTAATTGGCCACCTCAAAACTGGTAAAACCCCACACCCCACACCCGTTCGGCTGAGCTCACGGCCGAAGCCCACACCCCACACCCTACCCCCCGGAAAAACTTTTTGCCGCAAACCCTGTCTAAACTCCTAGCCGATCATCCTGGTGATTTGAAAGGCTTCCGCAATCGGCCCGAGGGCTAATATCGGCAAGAAAGTGAGCGCACCGAGAATTAAAATCACCCCCGCCGTCACGCCGGTAAAGAGTCCGGTATCGGTGCGGAGGGTTCCGGTGGTGGCGGGAACCGGTTGTTTGCGGGACATCCCATCGGCTAACAAGAGCAGGGCGGCGATCGGGATATACCGTCCAGCCAGTAAACTGAAGCAGGCGCTCAGATTCCACCAGAGAGCGGTCATCGTCGGTTTCGCCCCAGCCGCGATCGCGAGCGGCGCGGGTTGGGAATCCCCCAGTCCCTCGAATCCCGACCCGTTATTGGCAGCGGCGGAAGCGTACTCGTAGATAACTTGAGATAATCCGTGAAAGCCGGGGTTACTGATGCCCTGAAAGTCGGGAAAGGCAAGGGCGATCGCTCCGGGGATGAGGATGGCGATCGGGTGAACCAGCAGAATTAAAAAACTCGCTAACACCACTTCCCGTTTCTCGATTTTGCGCCCGAACAATTCGGGGGTTCTTCCCACCATTAGACCGGTGACGAATACCGCCAGGATCAGATAGGCGAACAGGTAGGCGGTGCCGGTTCCCTGGCCGCCGAAAACGATTTGCAGGAACAGATTCGAGAGGGTGACGAAGCCGCCGTTCGGCATCAAGGAATCGTGCATGGCGATCACCGCACCGCACATGGTGGCCGTGGTAGTTACCGCGTACAGGGCCGATTGCGCCCAACCGAAGCGCACTTCTTTCCCCTCGAAGTTAACCGCTCGATCGACCCCTAGCAGGGAGTTAACCGCCTGGTTGCCGTTATATTCCCCGATCGCTGTGATGATCGTAAAGCCGATGAAGATACCGAGGGGAATTAAATAGATTAACCGAGCTTGCTTGAGATTATCGGCGAAAACCCCGTAGGTATAGATCAGGGAGGTGGGAATCGAGAGAATCGCTACCAACTGCACCAGATTGACGAATCCGTTCGGGTTTTCAAAGGGGTGGGCCGAGTTGCTGGCAAAAAATCCGCCGCCGTTTTCTCCCAATTCCTTAATAATCTCGAAGTGGGCCACTGGACCGCGGGCGATCGCCTGACTGAGGTTGGGGTTTTCTAGCGTCGGCAAGATCGCCGGGCCCGCCAGGGTTTCCGGGACCCCGGCGATGATCAGGGCAATTGCCCCCACGATCGAGATCGGTAAGAGGATACGGGTGATCGCTCGGATCAGATCCACGTAGAAATTGCCCAACGGTCGCCCCGTCAGTCCCCGAATAAAGGCGATCCCCACCGCTAGACCGGTTCCGGCCGAGGTGAACATCTGGTAGCCGAGACCCCAAATCTGACTCGCGTAGCTGAGGGTGGTTTCTCCAGAATAATGCTGTTGGTCACTGTTGGTCATAAAGGAAATCGTCGTATGTAGCGTGGTGTCCCAAGTGGGGGCGGGGATCCCCGTCGGGTTGAGGGGAAGGACTCCTTGGCCGGCAATCAGGGAAAAAACCAGAATTGCTATTACCGCATTACTGTAGAGAACGGCGCGGGCGTACTGCCAGCCGGTCATATTCTCTTTCCCTTTCACTCCGACGAAGGTATAAAGAAGACTCTCGGCTCGATCGCACAGTGGGTCGAGTAGGGTTCTCCGTTCCATGAACACCCTCGCCATATACCGCCCGAAAAAGGGGGTGATTGCCACGATTATCAGGATCGTGAGCGCGATTTGAATCCATCCTTGCAACATGGTTCGATCAACTCCGAAAAAAGGCAAGTGGTCATTGAGCTTGTGGAAATTTAACCGATCATGGACGGATTCGACAAGCTCACCGTCCATGATCGACCGGGAAACTTAGGGGTTTCCTGTCTCGAAACCGCTTTAGAAAACCAAGTTTGTCTAATCATTAGCGATCATTAACCAGTGGATGATCGAGGGATTAATATCGCCTCTGCTGGGATGATTATAGCGATTTCAGGGCAATCGCACACAATTCTTAACATTTTTGGACTTTGGACAAAGAAAAAAAAGATTTGCGTAAAATTCCCGGACTCTCCTAGACTGGTTATGGCAAATTAGTAGTTTCAATGAGCCTAAACCCTGAAATAGCCTAGAATCCAACAAAGCAAAAAGCTTTTTTTATTAAAATTGCTGGCTCTTCTGGTTTTCGTTTGTTAATTTTTGTTATGAATTAAAGCAAGCAAACAGTTTAAGTCGAAGATGTTCAAAATTGGTCAATCCATAACTTATTCTTTTAATAAGCTTTATTTTGGTATTCATTCCCTCAATTAATCCGTTGGTTGTCTGATTTTCAAAATAATTAGGGTTTGCTGAATATCTGCCAAGTCCAAACAGCTTCTAGGGAATAGGTAACGGTTTCGTTAGACATGGTGAGCAACTTCCATTAGATATATTTTCTCGGTCCGCTATCGGGGACTATTTTAAGATTAAACCAGTTCGCCGCTTTCTTGCAAAGAGTGGAGACGTTGATAGATTCCCTGCTGATTTAATAATTGGTCATGGCTACCGATCTCGACAATGCGACCATTATCTAAGACGACAATTTGATCAGCTTCTCGAACGGTACTGAGACGGTGGGCGATAATAATTGTGGTGCGAGTGCCTAAGATGGATTTCATGGCTAGTTGAATGGCTCTTTCTGACTCATAATCTAAGCTAGAAGTGGCCTCATCAAAAACTAACACATCTGGATCAACAATTAACGCCCTAGCAATTCCTAAACGCTGTCTTTGTCCCCCCGAAAGACGCACGCCCCTTTCCCCTACAATAGTGGAATAACCATTAGGTAATTCCTGAATAAATTCATCAACACGGGCAATTTTACAGGCTTCTTCTACCTTCTCAAAGCTAATATTAGGATTACCGTAGGTGAGATTTTCTAACACCGTACCATTAAACACATCTACTTCTTGATGGACAATCGCTAACCGTCGCCGATACCAAGTCACATCTAAGCGACTAATATCCTCGCCATCCATCAGAATTTGCCCTTGATTTGGTTCAAAATAGCGGAAAAGTAACTTAACTAAAGTGGATTTTCCTGAACCAGATTTTCCCACTAATGCCACGGTTTGATAGGGTTCAATCAGCAAATTAATATCCTTGATAATCGTTCTTTCAGCACTATAGCCAAAGCTAAGATTACTTAATTCTACTTTCCCCGTAAAACGATAGGGATTATGTTGGGCATGATCGGCTAAAAGACTACCAGAATCAGTGCCACTGGGCAAGTTGATAAATTCCTGTAAACGGGCCATAGAAGCATAGCGACGAGCGAAAGTTTCTGCCATTTGGGATAGGGGATCTAATTCCGCATAGGCCATACTAGCGAGGGTATAGGTGGTAATAAAATGCCCGATCGAGATTTTCTGTTGAACGGTGGCTAGGAGAGTAAAGAAAAATACTCCAAATAAACTAGCTTGGACGAGGGTTTTTTCCCAAGTAATTAAGTCCACATAACCCTTATGAATGCGATAGATAACGTAGGTAAATTCTCTCTCTAAACGCTGTTTCTGACGATATAATTCCTGTCCTTCTGTGGCAAAAGCTTTGACAGTTTTGATATTAGTAATAATCTCAGAATTGCGACTTTGTGTATTTTCGATGTGCTGATCCAGAATTCTTTCTTTTTGCATTAAATCTTTTAAATCTCTCAAAATAAAGGCTACAATTAATACAAAAGAAATGACAAAAGCGAGGGCGATCTGCCATTGAATTACCCAAATAACAAGAAAAATACCGAAAACTCTAAACAATTTTGGGATCATCATTCCCGCCACTTCGGGATAAGTCCAAGTATGATTTTCTATCCCTTTGGCGATCCGGTTAGCGATGCGTCCTGGATTATTTTCATCGTAAAAAGATAGGGGTAAGGTGAGAATTTTAGCAATAATTTTTCCGAGATGATCTCGTCGCGCTCTTAAGGATATTTCCCAGTGAAACCATACACCCACCCAAGGCTGAATTGGTGCTTTAATTACCGTGGTTAGGAAAATTAAGCCTAATAATACTGCCAAACTAACCCACTTTTCTGAGGCAAAGGGAGTTAAAATCATGGTGCGATTAACTAAAGATTGTACGAATCCATCTAAAGGTTGATCGGAAAGAACATTAAGAATCTGTCCGACAGCGTAGGGAACCATCAGATCGATAATTTCAAAGACACTGGAGGCAGCAATGCTCAAAAAGGCGGCTTTTTGATAATTGCGATAGTAACTGAGAATATCGCGTAAGGAAGCCATAACATCAAGTAAATTGCCAATTTTTAACTTCTATCTGGTAACTGATAACTGAAGAGACTAAAGGCACTTTTGGGATTGTTTTTCTGGAGTTACCATTATACTACAATACTACAAAAATCTGCCGACCTAGAAATTTATAGGACAAAAGCCTTGTCATAGTCTTGTATTCTCAATCAGCTATTAGTCAGGAGACGATGCCAGATCAGCTTATATTTCATCCTTGGCAGAAGCACCACAGATCAATTTATCGGACATTTTGGCGAATATTATCACAAAAATTAATAAATTTCTGAAAGGTTTTTAAGTGTTCAGTTTTATCGATACGCTTTTTTAATTCATTAAGATAGTATTGTTCTTGAGCTACCCCAGGGAATCTTTTAGAATAAGACAAACCTTTATCTTTAAAAATAGACTTTAGATAAGCAAAATGAAAATCGGCATGATTTCTGCAATTAAATCTACCCATTAGTTCGGGATCATTTTCGTAAACATCATAGTGTTGAACATAATCAGCTAAAAGTCTCTGCTGTAAAGGTTGTTTAGAATTAAATATTGTACGATTGCCTAGTAGCCATGTTTCAATACATCGATTTTGAATGATTATCACGATTTCAAGTTGTGCGGGGATAGTAATATGTTTGGTGATAAAGTCATTAACATATTGTTCTCTTTCTTCGACAGTATCCTCATCAGCATCGAGACAGATGACTAGATAGTTATATTTGGATACTTCTTGAATTTTATCGATGGCGTTAGGAATTCCATCATTAAGTATCGAGGGGTAGCCAGTACTACTAATCAGAAAGTAATTGTTGTGATTGACTTGATCGTAAAAATCAACTCGCTTAAATTCGGGAATAAGATAAGTTAACCAGGCAGTATAAAGCTTTTTTTCGGTACTTCTTCCTTCAACTAAAAAATAAATATTCATCGATTAACTAATTCCTTGGGGAAATTCTTCTAAGACATTGATAAGATCAATAAAGGCTTTTTGTCGAGTTTTAGAAATATGAAAATCAGCCGCATTGTGTACCTGAATTACTCCTCCTTTACGAGTGACTATTCTCCAATAGGCAGGACTGATATTATTAATTATATAGGGATGATGACTGGTAATAATAAACTGTAAATCTCGATAATTAACTAATAAATCTTCTGTTAAAGTGTCCAAACAGTTAACCCCCAAACTATTTTCAAATTCATCGATTAATATAACACTGCCATCAGGAGATAATTCGATCGTTGCTAAGAACATCAGGCTTTTTATCATTCCAGAGGAGATATTTGGGTCTAAAATCCAAACATTAGAGTTTTTTTCTTTTATTTGTATGCGAGGTAGCTCTTCAAGTAAACCAATTCTAGTTAATGAAACAAGCAGATCACCTAGTTCGGATGGCTCTAAAGATTCTATTTTTAAATCTTCAACTTGAGGGAAAATATCTAAAAACTTTCTCTTTATTATCTCGAACGTATCGGGATATTTTTGATATGTGATCAGCAGTTTGTCAGAAATAGGAAGTTGACTCGATTGTAATTCAGAGAGAGAGTTATATTTGGCATATTCGTCGTTTCTAAGGATTTTACCAAATGTTGAATATGAGATATTAAACTCAAGTGGATTGAAAATCATTTTGTTAAATTCCTGTCGAACAGGGAAAACATCTTCTTCTTGATTGAAAAGCTCTATACAGCTTAAATAAGATGGTAGTTTTGGTGTCTTTGAATGTTTAAACTCAATTACCTCTTGATTTCTTGCGATCAAAACCTCTTGATCTTTTAAAAGAGTTTCCCTAATTATACTAACCTTATTTTCGCCGTCATTACTATTGACTTCATCTTCTTCAATCTTGATGAGAGAACGAGCTTTTCTAACCTCAAATTCACCCAACCAATGATAACGAACATGATCATTGGTTAAAAGTTCTACATCCCATTTTACTCCATTTATAGACTCACCGTTAGCGATTCTTTTTAAATTACTAATAGCCTTTAAAATCGAGGTTTTTCCTGCACCTGAGATACCAACTAATAAATTCAAATCTGAAAAAAAGTCGCAAGAATCTATACTTAATCCAGAGGATAAATCTTGATAGGATAATCTCAAAAGTTTCATAATAATTCCCCACTGCTAAAACTAAAAAGGGTGAGTTAATTCTCACCCCAAGACTTTACTGAGGATCGAGTTTTAGAACTGCCATAAATGCCTCCTGGGGTACATCAACAGTTCCGATCGCTTTCATCCGTTTTTTCCCTTTTGCTTGCTTGTCTAACAGCTTTTTCTTGCGGCTAATATCACCACCATAACACTTAGCTAAGACATCCTTTCTTAAAGCGGGAATATGTTCACTAGCGATAATTTTAGAACCAATAGCTGCTTGAATGGGAACCTTAAATTGATGCCGGGGAATCAATTCTTTTAACTTTTCGGTTAAAGCGCGACCAACATAATAAGCTTTATCCCGGTGAACGATCATCGCTAAAGCATCAACGGGATCACCATTGACCATAATATCTAATTTAACTAGCTCATTTTCCCGATAGCCAATTAATTGATATTCCATACTAGCATAACCGCGCGATCGAGATTTTAATTGATCGAAAAAGTCCGTCACCACTTCTGCTAAAGGTAACTCATAAATCAAAGCGGTGCGGGTTTTAGTAAAATAACGCATATCCTTGAAAACTCCCCGACGACTTTGACATAATTCCATCAAAGCACCTACATAGGTTTCCGGAGTAATCATTTCCACTTGGATATAAGGTTCCTCAATTTTTTCCCGTTTTTGTGGGGAAGGTAACAAACTAGGATTATCCACTTCGACAATTTCCCCATCGGTGGTAGTGACCTGATAAACTACCGAGGGAGCAGTGGTAATTAAATCTAAGTTATATTCCCTTTCTAGTCTTTCCTGGACGATTTCCATGTGTAGCAGTCCCAAGAAACCGCAACGGAAACCAAAACCCATGGCGCTAGAAGTTTCCGGTTCGTAGGATAGAGCTGCATCGTTTAATTTTAACTTTTCCAGCGCATCTTTGAGATCGGCATACTGATCAGCATCGGTGGGGAATAATCCGCAGAAAACCATCGGTTTTGCTTCTGTATAACCGGGTAAAGGCTCTTTTGCCGGTTTAGTGGTTAGAGTAATCGTATCACCCACCCGGGCATCAGCGACGGTTTTAATCGCAGCTGCCAGATAACCCACTTCTCCCGCGTGAAGTTCATTTACTTGTACCTGTTGCGGTGATAAAATTCCCAATTCATCGATCACAAATTCTTTACCGGAAGCCATAAAACGAATTTTATCGCCCTTTTTCACCCGACCATCCATAACGCGGAAATAGACAATTACCCCTCGATAAGCGTCGTAATAACTATCAAAAATTAAAGCTCGGAAGGGTTCTTCAAGGGTATCTTGGGGAGGGGGAACTAATTGGACGATCGACTCTAGAATATCATTAATACCGATCCCAGCCTTAGCCGAGGCCCGAATCGCCTCACTACAGTCTAAACCCACCACTTCCTCGATTTCCGCTGCGACCCGTTCCGGTTCGGCACTGGGTAGGTCGATTTTATTTAAAACTGGGATAATTTCGAGGTTATTTTCCAGTGCTAGGTAAACATTGGCTAAAGTTTGCGCCTCTACTCCTTGGGACGCATCCACAACTAATAAAGCTCCCTCGCACGCCGCTAAAGACCGAGAAACCTCGTAGGAAAAATCCACATGGCCGGGGGTGTCAATCAGATTAAGAACGTATTTTTGACCATCCTTAGCGGTATAATCCATGCGTGCCGCCTGTAACTTGATGGTGATACCTCGTTCCCGTTCCAAGTCCATATTATCGAGAAATTGTTCTTTCATCTCCCGTTGGGCTACGGTTCCTGTAATTTGCAGGAGGCGATCGGCGAGAGTTGATTTACCATGATCGATATGAGCGATGATGGAAAAATTGCGAATGCGAGAAACGGGAACGTCAGTCATCGTGGTTCACTGTTGGCAAAAGTCAGGGGTTTATAAAATTTTAGATTCCTTAATTCATTGTAGAGGTAAAGTCTCTAAGGCTGGAGCAAAAGCGAAAAGTAAAAGGTAAAAAAAGCTAAACTGCAAGTATAGTCAGGGTTTCGGCCTTTGCTTCCCCTCTCGGCATCCACAGGAAACTATGGTAGGCTTGATTATGGTGACAAAATCAGGGAAAGGGCAATGGCTAAGGAAAGGCTCTATGATTTGTCCAAATCGGATTACTATAGATAAACTCTTGGATGAGAATCCTCGACTGACGGGTAGAATGATAGATAGCAATCATTAATAGAGCTTATGAACGACAATGCTACACCGACTCAGCGCACGGCGGAGAAAGTTGAAATCGCTATTCACCTTGACTCGGAAGTTTTAGAACAGATTAAACACCTGACTAACGATCCTAGTCGCATTATCGAAACAGCGATTAAACAGTGGCTAAGAGGAGAGAAACAACCAGATGAGGACTTAACCCGTCATCTTCGACGCAATCCCCCCGTACCACCCAAAGGGGAATGGAATGACTAAGATTTTTCAGTCTCTAATAGGTTATTTCCCGACGGAGAGACTGAAATATTTTCTTAGGTCAACCATTGACGGTAATTGAGATTTTTTCCCCAACTAAGCTAGTCATACTAAATTCGTTGAGTATAGGCTACATATCAGGACAGGCAAAAGGGGGAATAGATAATCAGTTTTTAATAAACGGATTTAGGATCATTTTGCTTGGGTACTGACAGGAGGAACAAAACTGATGCAGATAGAAATTCAAGGAGCCGATGCTATCAAAGTTGCTCAGGATATCCTAGAGATGGAAGGGGTGCAAGGCAGCTACGAAGTTATCTCCGAAGTGGAGAGAGAGGGAACCCTTGCCACCATCGCCACCATCATCGGCATTATTAGCGGAACAATCGCCATCGCTGAGAAATTTTACCAATTAAAGCAAAAAATTGACTCTCCTGAAACCCCGAAGATCGAACGAGTGTTAATTGTGAGCAAAAACGGCGATCGCCTGCTGCTCAAAGATGCTACCCTAGAGCAGCGATCTGTTCTGAGCGTCTGGTCAATCTTTCAACCAGTCTTTGAGCATATTGAGGGGAGTTTTGTGATATATAGTTGTAGATGGCTGATCAATAATTAACGGCTAAATTTCTGGCTCTTCTAGGTTCTGTGTGACCAGCTTAACTTACTATAGAAGCGATCGATCTCTGTGTCCTCTGTGTCTCTGTGGTTCCTTCCACCCCCTAGCCAGCAGGAATGTATCTTAGAATACATTTTACCCACCAAATCCAAGAGAGCCAATTTCTGGCTTTTTGTTTAATATTTTTTATTTCCATAATGGTTTCCAAAATGACTCCTGACAGTTTACATTATAGCAAGATAGGCTCCTAGAGATGGTGTATTTTAAAACCACTAATTTTGAAAAGCGATCGTCGCCTTCGCTAACGATCAGAATGTACAAAAAGGGATAGTTTCTCTCTCTAGGTTTTGATACTGTACTGTAGCGGTAGGAGACTAATGGGAACTTTGATGCTTTGTCCTTTGGGGAGCAGGAATAGCTTTCTGCCTCAAAAAGCGATCGCCCAGACAATACAGCAAACTAACGCTAATCGTTCGGCTTGGCAGGTCACTTTACCCCCACGGGCAAAGGTACGGCGGAAAAAGGGAAGTTCGTTGACGGAGATTAAGGAAGGATTGCGACGGGCTAAAGAACGAGAGCAGTTCATTCTCGAATCACCCGAAGCGGTTCACTACAAAGGTTTAGAAAGGGCAACAATTTGGAAGGTGGAGAACTAAAAATGAGCAACGATGGGGGCGGTTTTCGATGGTTCTCTGGAATTATAGCAACGATCATATCTGGGGTTGTTGTGTACTATCTGACTGAAGGAAGGAACCCTCAGCCGCCTCAGTCAAATTCAGAACCTTTAGGAATATCCCAAGGAACGCCTCCTTCTCCCCCAACTAAACCAACCCCCCCAGTCACAAGAACCCCCCGCCCCACTCCCCAACCTTCTCCAAGCTCAGAGATTGCCTTGGTATCCTCTAGGGGCATAAACTATACTAAGCTTCGGGATCTCCTTGCCCAAGGCAAATGGAAAGAAGCCGACCAAGAAACCACCGATCTGCTATTAAGGGTCAGCAACAGGCAAAAGGAGGGTTGGTTACGGGAGGAGGATGTCAAAAATCTGTCCTGTGAAGACCTGAGAACGATGGATAAGCTTTGGGTTGCCCACAGTCAGGGCAAGTTCGGGTTCAGTGTTCAAAGGGAAATTTACCAAAGTTTAGGAGGAACGAGCGAGTATAATAACGATGTCTACAGGAAATTCGGAGATAGGGTAGGGTGGAGAGTGAAGGACGTTGAGAGATACTACAGTGATGTTACGTTTGACCAAAAAGCTCAGAGCGGACACCTGC
Source organism: Microcystis sp. (assembly GCF_048564745.1). Lineage (NCBI taxonomy): Bacteria > Bacillati > Cyanobacteriota > Cyanophyceae > Chroococcales > Microcystaceae > Microcystis > Microcystis sp. The sequence goes on along the minus strand of NZ_JBLZRT010000116.1, from coordinate 5,282 downwards.
CCAGGGTTGAGAGATGTGGTGGGGGTCTTGGTTGTTCGCGTCGTGGTCGTCGGGTGTTGTGGTGGCGGGTCGCGGGGGGGGATGTTCTTTCTTCGGAGTGTCCCTTGTGAACTGTAACATATAGGCTTACAGAATTTTGTGAACAATTATTAACAGGTAATTTCGGACGAAGCCAAGCGGGTTCTGGGATTCCGATACCTGACACCGAGGGGTCAGCCGCCGCTCCGATTTTTTTGTAGTATGCTTCCTGCCACCTATGGAAATTTGCGCGGTGAATAGAAGCTTTATGAGAGAATAGAAGGGTAGTGCCATCCTCTAAGCCAGATGTCTATAGCAGAGCTATTCCCCACCTTGAGAAATCTACCTCGTGCAGACAAGTTGAAGGTAATGCAATTTCTTGTCGCAGAACTAAGCAAAGACGAGGAGCCAAGCCTTAAAAAATCATGAATTATGAATTATGAATTATGAATTATGAAAGAGATTCGATTTAGCGATCATGCAAAATCAAAAATTGATATTCTTGCTAATCATGGAGTTACTCTTGTCCAAGAATTTATAATTGATACAATTCGTAAACCTGATAAAATAGAGAAGCTCCCAGAACAGAAAATTATCTATCAAAGGAAATTAAATGAAAACTTGGTTTTACGAGTAGTTTGTCGAGAAGTCAGTGCTTTTATTTTAGTAATTACTTTATATCCTGGAAAGAGGTCAAGATATGAAAAATATTAACTATAGCAAAGATGTCGATGCTTTGTTAATAGAGCTATCGGATAAACCAATCAGTTATGCAGAAGATGACGGACAAGTTATCCTACACTATTCTGACGATAATACACTGGTTCTCATCGAAATATTAGAATTCCGAAAATTCATATCAGAAGATGCTGTTACTGAGTTGCTATCAACTTCGTAGCTAGTTTTATAGTCTCTCTTCTCTCGCGTCAAGACTTAAGAGAGTGTAGCACAGACGACTTACAGAATTTTGTGAACAATTATTAACAGGTAATTTTCCACGAAGCCATGCGGGTTCTGGGATTCTGATACCTGTCACCGAGGGGTTAACCACCGCTCCGATTTTTTTGTAGTATGCTTCCTACTAGAAAGTTATGGGTGAGAAAATCTTTGTGTTCTTTGTGCCTTTGTGGTTCTTTCTTGCCCTTTTTGGTAATCTTCACTGCTGCCATTAATTTACTTCCCCAATGGTCTTGGATTATCGTTAGTCCTGTGGATTTTCAATATTTCGGGCCGCATGAAGTACCGCAATAACATCGATTTGCTCAGGTTTGATATAATAAATTATGCGATAAGAACCCTCGATAACTTCTCGGATCTGCTCAGTTTCAAACTCCGGAACAAGACGACCCGAAAAGGGAAAATTAGCAATCTGTTCTGAGCGTCTGGTCAATCTTTCCACCAGTCTTTGAGCATATTGAGGGGAGTTTTGTGATATGTAGTTGTAGATGGCTGATAAATGATTAACGGCGGTTTCTGTCCAGAAAACTTTCATGGCTCTAGCTTGAACTTAGTGCGTACTTCTGCCACAGAAATAACCTTTTCCGCCTCACTATCGGCTAATCCTGCTTCAATTGCCTGTCTCACATAAATCTCATACATCAAATCATCCCATGTAGAATTATCCGGCAATTTATCGATTAAATTTCTAGCTTTTTGTTTAATGTTTTTTATTTCCATGATGGTTTCCAAAATGACTCCTGACAGTTTACATTATAGCAAGATAGGCTCCTAGAGATGGTGTATTCTAAAACCACCGCTAACGCTCAGAATATCCAAAAAGGCTTTTCCCTCTCGATGTCCTCAACGAAACCTCAACCCGTGATTGGTGTTATTTGGTGGATAAATGCTGTATATTTACTCTCGTCGCCGCTTAATTCACACGCAGCGGCGCAGAAACCTGCTCAACATTCATTGCTGTATGTAACAATACAGGAGGAGTTTATCTCAGGAGTTCCACGGTGATTAGAGAGCTAGACCGTATTACTGTTAATCCACAAATATGTCTTGGACAGCCAATGATTCGAGGAATGCGTATCACTGTAGGATTTGTTTTGAAACTGTTGGCTAGTCAGTTATCTATTCAGGAAATCTTAGAGGCTTATCCAGAGTTGGAGGAGGAAGATATTCGTCAGGCTCTTAATTATGCAGCTTGGGCTGTATCCGATTATATCGTTAGCTTCACTTCAGCAGCCGTAACGCACCGCTAACTTTAATGATGGTGGGTGATATAATTTAAAATTCTGAGGTAAATCATGCAACTAAAACTAACAAAAATATTCCAGAAAGTTCCCGAAGGCTATATTGGTTTTGTCGAAGAATTGCCAGGAGCTAATACTCAAGGAGAGACTCTAGAAGAAACTAGAAGTAATTTAGAAGAAGCAATTGAGCTAGTTTTAGAAGCTAATCGTATATTAGCTGAAGAGCAACTGCAAGGACAAGAAGTGATTCGAGAGTCTGTTACTTTCTGGGCTGCATGAAACGCATAAACTTAATTCGTCATTTAGAAGCTTATGGCTGTGAATTCTTAAGAGAGGGCGGCAATCATACGATTTATGTAAATCGTGTCAATCAGAAATCTTCAGCCATTCCGCGCCATCGTGAAATCAATGAATTCTTGACGCGAAAAATTTGTCGAGATTTACAAATACCAGAACCATGAGTGCGACTCCTGTTAAGCTGCTGTAGAGTGTAGGGTGCGTGTTTGCGGCTACTAATTTGGATAATAAAATAAAACTAACAATCCGCCGTAACGCACCAATTCTATTACTACTAATTAAACATAATCAATTACATTTAATTTACCTGTGTATCATCCCCTGTAGAATTTCTGGCAATTTATCGATTAAATTTCTGGCTTTTTGTTTAATGTTTTTTATTTCCATGATGGTTTCCAAAATGACTCCTGACAGTTTACATTATCAACTATTCATTATTAATTAAAAAGGCGATCGCAAAATTACGCCTTCTTAAAAAAGAAATTAAACACCTTAAGCAAAACCCAAAGGTTGAAACTGAGTATCATTAATAATTTTAACCGTTTCCCCCGACTGCTTAATCACAAACAAACCGCGCCGATAGGCATAGACATCTATCCCCTGATCAATTTCAATTGCTGCCACTGCCCCATAAACCCGAAACTCTCGAAATTGGGGGAAAGCAACCTTAAATCGCTGTAATCGGCTGACAAAATCATCTACATCATCCCTCGACAGTCGAGATTTACATTCCACAGCCACCAACTCGCTCCCATTCACCGCCACAATATCAATCTCCATTGCCGCCCCAGGACGCTTACTTTTCAAGCGACTCATCGTTTGGGTGACATCAATGCCCCGTTCCTGAAATAAACGCACGACCGCAGGCTCTACCATTTCTTCAACGAATCTGCCCCAGCGTGTTGTTAGGTTATTAACAGCTTTGGTCGTTTCTTGTACCTGTTTTTTTAATTCTTCCATCGTGCGATTAGCTTCCTCTCTGCGGCGATCAGCTTCCTTTTGAAACTCGGCAAATTGGGCCTCAGTTCTTTCAAATAACTTGTAAATATCGGCGATCGTTACAGCGTCTGACATAGGAAGATTCTTCAAGCTTGAGAAGTCTAGTCCCATTCTAGCGACTTGGCCCAGAAAAAATGTCCCTAGCTTCTCATCCGTGTTTTTTCAATCAATTATTGACTATCAACTAATCAGCGATCGCAGTTCAAGGGGAAGGGGTCAAAGGTCAAAAGGCGATCGCGGTCAATGGATAGACGACTGTTGCCCAACACCCCATCCGATAACTGGGCAAAATCATTGATAATTATTTGATAATAGGACATCGGTTGGGTTTTGTTCCTCAACCCAACCTACACTCGTCAGCTTTATATCCTAGAAAGAGGTCAAGATATGAAGAATATTAAATATAGCAAAGATAAGGCGTTGCTGAATTAAGAATCGCCTACCCCTAACGTAAAGCCTTTATTTAATCTAATTGAGCCTGATGTTCAAGAAAAGCAGCAAAAGCGAGACATTCTGAACGAATTTGAGACAACATGAAAGGAGCCGATTCGACTAAAAGTCGGAGTTTTTCCGCCTCAAGCTGAAACGCATAAACATTTCGTACCACATGACGTAAACCACGATATTCTTCTAAAGCTTCACGGCTGCTTGAAGAGATAAGGGCGGGTCGTCGCTCAGGCATTTCCCGACTCATTTGTTCTAATAAAAGCTGATGCCAGTTAGCCCCTTGAGGGAGAGAGCCATCGATGACCTTAGCCACTTTCTCAAATAGCCGTTCCAATCCACTGTAAAAATTGTGTAATCCCAAAGCGACACTATCAAGATAAAGAGAATCAAAACTATTAAGATAGCGTTGCCAACCTTCAGTTGCTCGTTGTACTGAGCGTTCTAGCTGCTCGATCTCTATGGGGATTTCCTGTGCCAACTTGATCAGCCTTGGGTTCAAAGAGTGACCGCCTCAATTGCAAGAGTGTTAAGAAAAGAAGTCGAGCAAGAATCTCCATCAACGAGATCCACCTCAAACTCACTACTAACCGCCGTAACTGCCGCAACAGCTTGATAGAAGAGTGCAGGAGGAATCCCCCAGGCAACCAAATCAATATCTGAGTTAGCATCAAAGCAATCAGAATGGTTAAGAGAACCAAAAACTGCTACTCGTGATGCACCAAACTGTTCACGGAGTAAAGTAGCTAAAAAGCTGGCTATTTGCCAACCCCGTCGCCATCGCTCAGGGTCAGCCTCAGTAGTAGAAGGGCGAGTCAAGTGGTAAGATGACCACTGTTGAGGAGATAAATCGAGAGCCGTCTGGTTTTGAGACAAGTTACTATCCCTATCCCTGTTGATCAATCACCTGTGCTATTATAGTTTACAAATGAACTGATTAAAGATAAATTGCGATCACTCGACTCGATAATGCGATCGCCTTTTCCCAAAAACCTAATTATAAATAAATCAATTTCTTAATATTCAAAATGACTTCAAATCCACAAGTATCTAAAAAACCGCTCTCTCATCCTGGCAAACTTCCCCATAAAGATAAGTAGGTGGGTGGAATTAAATATAAGATGAACGTAGGTTGGGCTTCGGCCGTGAGCTCAGGCTTCGACGGTGAGACTTCGGCGTGGGGAAGTGGGGAAGTGGGGAAGCTGTCTCATCACCCTATCACCCCAAAACCCTATCACCCTATTTCCTGACGACCGACGACCGACGACCTTAAGCTCTCGTCTTATTTTGGTAATAATCGCGGGTTCCCTTGGCATCTAGGGCTTC
>NZ_JBLZRT010000115.1:0-20006 GCF_048564745.1 Microcystis sp. | reverse complement strand
TCCAGCTACATCAAATGTTCCAAAAAAATATAGAAGAGCTAATGCAAATTAGCCGCTATCGGTTGAAGGATTACATCAAAGGACAAAGAGCGATATCGCTTGCCCTATCTACCTTCTAGCTCGCTTGTCCCCCTCTCAGCCTATGTAGTTCTTCTTGCAAAATATTAACCGCTTTGATTACTTCATCTTTAGTATTAGTAATAATTTTAATATCATCAACGTATCGAGCATAATGAAAGCCATAAGCAATCATCAATTCATCTATTTTACTTAGTAAAATATTTGCCAAATAGCCATCAGTTATATTACCTACTAAAAGTCCTTGTTCTTTTTTTTCTAACTTTAATAATTTATCAACAACTGAGTAAAATTCAATTTCTGGCTGCAATATTTTCTGCAACAACGGTTTATATTTTTGAGGTAGAATACTCCCTGTTAAATCAAAAAGATTATTGATTAAGTAATTAGGTGATACACTATCATAAAATGATGTTATGTCGGCGTTTAATAAATAAGACTCTCTCTGCTCTTTTTTAAATTCTTTAATAAGATTTTCCCCCCATTGGATGAATTCTTTATATTGACAATCATAAGGTTTAAACAAATGGATAAATCCACTGAGTGATCGTTGAGTTCGGTTAGCATAGCTTGTTTTAATAAAAGAATTTTCAACTGCCAAGGAAAGGACATTAATCAAATGATATCTAATTGCATATTCTTTGAAAGGCAAATATACACATCTTCTAATAAAGAAATCTTCTTTGGGATAAGTATAAGCAAATGACTCATCTGGTATATAAGGTTGTTTTAAAGAGTAGATATTTTTAATATATTCAACTAAAAGGTTGATTTTATTTTGATTTTTACAATTGATACTTAGTTCAAAAAAATTACAAAATTGATCGTCATTAAGCCTACTATTCATTGCATAGTAAATCGACATTCTAATTAATTTTGTATCCGTTAAATAGTCTTCTATGTTAAAATTAAGCATAAATATCCTCTTGGCTCTAAATCTATATTAGAGCTATATTGCTATTTATTTTTCCCTTAGAGCCAAATTTTTTAAGATTCTTTCGATGTTTGCACTTTCTCATCTCAGCAAAAGAGAGAAAACAGCGATCGCAAACTGCGCCTTCAAATTCTTCAAACTCCCACAAAGCAGCAATCTTAAACTTTTTCTCACGATTTGGACATTTAGACAACAACTTTAAGTCATGCTTCTCACACCTCCCAACCGACTTAAACTGCCATTCAATCCGATGACAAAGCAACTCATCATTTCTGTTCAAACTGTTTCATAAAAGCTCGATCGATCCGATCTTTCCATAACCATAATAACGGTGATTGCCAGCCAAAACCGCCCCAAGATGCGATCGCTTTTTGGTCTCCCGTCCCGATTAAACTCAGATAATTTTTCTGGGGAAAATAGGGTTTTAGAGGCTGATTTTGCAGAATTCTGACTAAATTATCGAACAGGGGTTTTCCTTGTCGGACGGCAAAAACTCCCGCTTTCGGACGGGGATAATCTGGAATCGTGGCAATATCTCCCACGGCAAAAATATGGGGATGGGAAAGAGATTGCAGATAATTATTCACTAAAATAAACCCTTTTTCATCTGTCAGTAATCCTGACGCTTTTATCCAACTAGGGGCCGAGGCAGCCGTTACCCAAATTGTATAATCCATCGGTAAAATTAACCCCGATGAACAGATAATCCCATCTGCTTGCACTGCCGTCACATCCGTTGATAAATATAATCTAATTCCCCTTTGTTGACAAATATTCTCTAAACGTTGACCGACCCAATTATTATGGGCTGGTAGGAGTTTTTTTCCTCGATGAATTAGAGATAAATTCAAATTACTGCTAGAGTTGAGAATTTTGGCCAAACGGGACTGCATATTTAAAGCTAATTCGACCCCGCCTGCGCCACCACCAACAATGACGATATTGAGAGTATTATTCGGGTTATTAACCGCTTTTTTGAGGATTTCTTGCCATCCTTCCCGAAAAATCGGCACGGGTTTGGCGGGGATAGCGTACTCTTTAGCACCGATAACATTATCCACTGCCGGGAGGCTGCCGATATCGATCGAGAGATAATCAAAGGGAATCGGTGAAGAATTATGACAAATTACTTGACATTTTTCCGTATCTATGGAACTAGCTTTAGCCAAACAGAATTGCGCTTGAGAATACCTAGCTAGAGAAGGTAAATCGATATGAGTCTCGGCAAAATCATAAAAACCGGCGATGTGGCCAGGTAACATTCCCGAATAGGGGGTATGGGTGACATCGCTAATTAAAGTTAATTGAACGTTTTTTAGGGGTGATTGCCCCCAAAGACGAAGGGCGATCGCATGACTATGGCCACCACCGATAAAAACTAGACGCTTGACTAAATCCATAAAAAAAGGGGATTGCTGCCGGAAAAGTTAAATTCTAATGAATATATCTTCTGACACAGAAATTCTGTTGCAAGATCGAGGGTAGATAGACAAAAACTCAAGACATCGGGGCCAGGAACTTTTAACCAATGACAGTCAATTGGGATTTTGATCTTTTCGGACTCGATATTCTTAAGCAAATTCTATCTAGTATCTTCGCTTCCCAATAGAGAGAAGTCTATGCAAGAAGTTTATATCGTGGCCGCTGTCCGGACTCCAATTGGTCGTTTTGGTGGGGGATTAATGGGATTATCCCCGGCCGATTTAGGGGCAACAGTGATGAAATCCGCCCTAGAAATCGCTAATTTGCCCCCAGAAGCCCTAGATTTGTACATTTTCGGCAATGTTTTGGGATCGGGCCATGGTCAGTTAATCCCCCGACAAGCGGCGATTAAAGCGGGAATTCCCGTAAGCGTGGACGGATATCGGGTGGATATGGTTTGTTCTTCCGGAATGATTGCCGTTAGTAACGCTGCCACCTCAATTCGCGCCGGAGAAGCGGATCTCGTCCTCGCTGGTGGTATTGAATCCATGTCCCAAACTGGCTTTTTTCTCTCCCATCGGGCCCGGTGGGGTTATAAATTCCTTATGGGTGCGCCGGAACAATTAACCGACCTATTACTGCACGATGGCTTAACCGATGCTACCACGACTGAGGGCATGGGTTCCCAAGTTGATCGCCTCTGTCTCGATCGCGGGGTTTCTCGGCAAGCATTAGACGAAATTGCCGCCTTATCCCACCAAAGAGCGGCCACAGCCACAGAAAAAGGCTGGTTTAACGGCGAAATCGTGCCAATTGAGCTTAAATCTAAGAAAGGTTCCACAATTCTTGATCAAGATGAGGGTATTCGTTCCGATAGTACCCCGGAAGGTTTAGGAAAACTGCGGCCGGCTTTTAATCCGTCGGGAGTTTTAACCGCAGGGAATAGTAGTCAGATTTCCGATGGGGCCGCCGCTATCCTTTTAGCCAGTCAAAAAGCTGTGGATCAGTACGGTTTAAAACCAATTGCCAAAATCCTTGGCGGCGCTGTGGGTGCTGGCAAAACCGATCGCTTCCCAGAATTCCCCGTCCTCGCGGTGAAAAAATTGCTGGCATCTTTAGATAAAACGATCGAAGATTTCGATTTAGTGGAAAATAACGAAGCTTTTGCCTTAAATAATCTGCTTTTTGAGATGGATCTGGGGTTAGCGAGGGAAAAACAAAACGTTCACGGTGGTGCGATCGCCTTGGGTCATCCCATCGGCGCTTCCGGAGCGCGAATTCTGGTGACGTTAATTAACGCGTTGAAAGTACAGGATAAAACCCTCGGTATGGGGGCCATCTGTCATGGGACCGGTGGCGGAACAGCGATCGCAATTGAAAGAGTTTAGGAGGAAAAAGCTATGGTATCTCTGGGACTAGAGGAGAAAGTTATCGTCGTTACCGGCGGAAATCGAGGCATTGGGGCGGCTATTGTCTCTCTTTTGATAGATTTGGGGGCCAAGGTGGCCTACACGGATTTAGCCACGGATAATCCCCAGGGTTTAGGTATTGTCGCCGACGTGACTAAGTTGGAATCGATGGAAGCGGCAGCTCAACAAATTGAAGCGGAATTGGGACCAGTGTATGGCATCGTCGCTAACGCGGGGATTACCAGAGATAACTTTTTCGCTAAATTAACGCCGCTAGATTGGGATTTAGTGATTAATGTCAACCTAAAAGGGGTTAATCACACGATTAAACCGTTTATTGAGGGAATGTACGAACGACAAGCGGGATCGATCGTTTGTATTAGTTCTATTTCTGGTGATCGCGGTAATGCCGGCCAAACTAATTACGCAGCCACAAAAGCGGCAGTTATCGGTTTAGTCAAATCCCTAGCGCGAGAAGCTGCCCGTTATAATATTCGCGCCAATGCGATCGCACCGGGGTTTATTAACACGGAAATGACTTTAGCGATTCCCGATAAGGTTCGCGATAAAATCACCGCCGAAATTCCCTGTCGTCGCTTCGGTGAACCCGCAGATATCGCCTGGGCAACTGCCTATTTACTCTCTCCTATTGCCAGCAGTTATGTCTCTGGAGAAGTCCTCAGAGTTAATGGGGCCCACCACACCTAATCAGTTATCAGTTATCAGTTATCAGTTATCAGTGGGTAAGTTATCAGTTATCTAATTCAAAGATGGAAAATGTGTTTGTTATCGAAAAAATCGGGTCTAAAACCTCGCCTTAAGGCGAAAAGTTTTTGGAGCGGGGCATAAATCCCCATTACAAAAACGGCCTCCTGCTCCTTGCCTCCGTTATTTAGCGCCCGTTTAGCTAGTAAACAGGAGAGAAAAAATTATGAATCAGGAGTCTGAAGAAACGGTTAATGACGAGATGCGAACTGAATATGACTTTTCTGGTGGTATTCGTGGCAAATATTATCAAGCTTATCGACAGGCTAGTAATGTGATAATTCTCGATCCCGATGTGGCGGAAATTTTTCAGGATTCAGCCTCAGTCAATGAAGCGTTAAGATTACTGGCAAAAATTGCCAAGTCTGGAAAAATATGACTTATCAGTTATCAGTTATCGGGTGTAGAGTAGGTTAGTAAACTAGCGAAATCAGCGTTAAAGGAAAAGGGCAAAAATAATGGATAAACCGACACAAGCTTGGAGTGAGATGGCTACCGATTACGTCAATCTTTGGACAGAAACCGGGGCAAAAATGTGGTCAAGTTGGTTTGATATGATGGGGGCGATACCGACTCCTATGGGCAATATTAAACCAGAATTACAAGAGGCAACCCAGCGCTATTTCGATAATCGGGATTTATTGATCAAATTCCTAAAATTATCAGTGGAAGCTTGGGAAAGTATCTTTCCGAAAATGCAAACAGGAGAAAACTGGCAAACAATTTTAGATAATTATGCCCAACAGATGCGCGGTCAACTGAATAGTTTTACTACTACCACTTCCCAAAGTAGTCAAGATGTCAGTCAACTATGGACAATTTACCTGCAACAATTGCAAAGTCTCAATCATTTATGGTTCGATCCTTTCGTCCTGTCAAATGACACAATAACCAAAGCTTGGTTAGGTAACACTTCTTCCTTGATCGAACTCAATAATATCTATTGGCAGAAGTTTTATGATGAAACTTTTGGCCAATGGTTACAGATGCCTTTATTGGGATTGCCGCGAGAATTTAACCGCAAATTACTCGATAGTTTTGAAACTTGGCGCATTCTTTATCAGGCTAGTATTAACTATCAAATTGTGCTGGCTGATATTCAAGTTAAATCCTTTGAAGCTTTAACTAAAAAATTAGTTTTCCTAGCAGAAAAAGGTCAACCTGTCAAGGATTGGCGAGAATTTCAAGATGTGTGGAGTGTCGTCGCTGATGATATTTTTGAAAAGGCTTTTTGTCAACCAGAAAACCTAAAAGTAAGGGGAAAATTTATTAATTCCCTCAATGATTATCGCCTCAAACAGCAGGATTTGATGGAAATTTACCTGCGTTCGATGAATCTGCCCACCCGCAGCGAAGTCGATGAAATTCATCGGACTATCTATGAATTACGCAAAGAGGTAAAAAGTCTCAAAAAAGCTTTAGGAGAAAAAAAAGCAGTAGAAAGTAACAATTAGTTAATTGTGCTTGACAATCAGTTATCAGTTATCAGTTATCGGATTGCAGTTTTCAGTATATAGTGTTAGGTGAAAACTTCGGAACTTTCTTTTCACTGATTACTGTTCACTGCTCACTGAAAAATCCCCACTTCCCCACTTTTCTAGGAGAATTAAATTATGTGGCCATTTTTGACGCAAGTGAAACTGGAAGATTTTACCCAAGATTATCTAGAATTAACTCAGAAAAATCTCAAAGGTTTAGACAATCTCAAACGAGTTAAAGAAGAAGATATTCAGTGTGGAGTCTCAGAAAAAGAAGCAGTTTATCGGGAAGATAAAATCATTCTCTACCACTTTAAACCCGTGGTTGAAAAACCCTTCGAGATTCCCTTGCTGATGGTTTATGCTTTGGTCAATCGTCCCTACATGGTAGATTTACAGGAAGGGCGTTCTTTAGTGGCCAATCTGCTGAAATTAGGTCTAGATATCTACTTAATTGATTGGGGATATCCCACCAGAAGCGATCGCTGGTTAACCCTTGATGATTATATCAATGGTTATGTGGATAATTGCGTCGATTTTATTCGTCAAAGTCACCATCTCGACAAAATTAATCTGTTAGGAATCTGTCAGGGGGGAACCTTTAGTTTATGCTATAGTTCCCTCTATCCCGATAAGGTAAAAAATCTGGTAACAATGGTGACACCGGTGGACTTTTATCAAACCGAGACCCTCTTAAATATGCGCGGGGGGTGTTCCTTGGGAGCCGAAGCATTAGACATCGATTTAATGGTAGATACCATGGGCAATATTCCGGGAGATTTTCTCAACTTAGAGTTTCTGGAATTGAAACCTTTGCAGTTAGGTTATCAGAAATACCTCGATTTTCCTGACATCATGGAAGACGAATCAAAATTAGTTAATTTTCTGCGTATGGAAAAATGGATTTTTGATAGTCCTGACCAAGCGGGAGAATCCTATCGACAGTTTCTCAAGGATTTCTATCAGCAAAATAAACTGATTAAAGGGGAAGTGATGTTAGGAGATAAACGGGTAGATTTACATAATCTGACCATGCCAATTCTCAATCTTTATGCGGATAAAGATCACCTTGTCCCTCCCGCTTCTTCCCTCGCTTTAGGGAATTATATCGGTACTTCTGACTATACCGCTTGTGCTTTCCCCGTCGGACATATCGGAATGTATGTCAGTGGCAAAGTGCAACGGGATTTACCCCCCGCTATTAGCGATTGGTTGAAAGCAAGAGCTTAACAATCCTCGCACCTATCCCCTTTTCCAATTTGGGAGAGGGGTTTAGCAGTTTTTTCTCTACGGGTGTAACACAATACAACACATCGATAAAAAAACATCTACAGGCAATAAAATAAACTTTTGTAACAGAGGATGTTAAGCACTGTTGCAAGATCGGGCAGAATCGGAGAATCCCGTTCCTTTCGGCTAAACCCCTGTGGTACACTGCAAAGCGTACTCGCTCGTAAGTATGTAGGAGAAAACCTGAGTGTTAAGAGTCGCTGTTGTGGGTTCAGGGCCGGCCGGTTCTTCGGCGGCAGAAACATTAGCTAAAGCAGGCATTGAAACCTATTTATTTGAACGCAAATTAGATAATGCTAAACCCTGTGGTGGAGCGATTCCTCTCTGTATGGTGAGCGAATTTGACCTACCTCCTGAAATTATCGATCGCCGGGTGAGAAAAATGAAAATGATCTCCCCCTCTAACGTCGAAGTCGATATTAATCTCGATAATCAAGACGAATATATCGGAATGTGTCGTCGGGAAGTCCTCGACGGTTTTATGAGAGAACGCGCCCATAAATTAGGAGCGCATTTAATCAACGGAACCGTTTACGGTCTCGACATTCCCACCAATAGCACCGATCCCTATACCCTACACTACGCCGATCACTCCCACGGCAATTCCCAAGGGGAAATGAAATCTCTGAAGGTGGATATGGTTATCGGCGCCGACGGTGCTAATTCTCGCATTGCCAAAGCTATTGATGCCGGGGATTACAACTATGCGATCGCTTTCCAAGAACGCATCCGTCTTCCCCAAGATAAAATGGCCTACTACGAAGATCTGGCCGAAATGTATGTAGGAAAAGACGTATCCCCCGACTTCTACGCTTGGGTATTCCCCAAATACGATCACGTCGCCGTCGGTACTGGCACAATGAAGGTCAATAAAGCCATGATTAAAGACCTACAAGCCGGTATTCGCGCTCGCGCGGCCCGTCGTCTGGAAGGAGGCGAAATCATCCGCGTGGAGGCCCACCCCATCCCTGAACATCCCCGTCCTCGTCGTGTAGTCGGTCGTGTGGCCCTCGTAGGCGATGCTGCGGGAACAGTTACGAAGTCTTCGGGAGAAGGCATCTATTTCGCCGCTAAATCGGCGCGGATGTGTGCCGAAACCATTGTCGAAGTCACCAACGGCGGCCAACGTATTCCCACAGAGGACGAGTTAAAACTCTACCTCAAGCGTTGGGATAAGAAATACGGTATGACCTATCTGGTATTAGATATCCTGCAACGGGTTTTCTACCGTACCGATGCCACCCGGGAAGCTTTTGTGGAAATGTGTTCCGATAAGGACGTACAGAAGATGACTTTTGACAGTTATCTCTATAAAACCGTTGTTCCCGCTAATCCTCTCGTACAGATGAAGATTACCGCTAAAACCATCGGTTCTCTCCTGCGCGGTAACGCTTTGGCCCCTTAAAATCCATTGATAACCAGAAAACCCAATCTTCCCATGGCGGTGGTTGGGTTTTCTTTTGGGTTGTCCCTTCCTGTCTTCTCTAATTCGGGTTTGCTGAATAAATTTGAAATGTAGGCAAAGTAAAGGTTTTGGGGCTTTTCTCGCGAAACAGGTGCAAGATTTTGAGAGAATCGTCGTTCAAAACCTTGCGTCTTCATCGGCCCGCGTCCTGTAGGGGCGAAGCATTCGGACAATAACCTATCGGTGAAAAGGTAGATTTTCTATCCGAATGCTTCGCCCGTACTTATTCAGCAAACCCTAATTCAAATAAAAATGCCGAAAAAATATTTGATAAGCTGTTCATAATTTAAATGCGCGGGCAGCTGACAGTACAGGTTATGGCCTTTTGTTAAAGAGGCAGTCAAGATAGATGGTGTAAATGCGCTACTATTTAATGGTAAAGCCGTCCTCAAGAGACGGGGTGTCGGACTCAATTTTTCGATGACCAGAGTAAATCCGAAGTTAATTATTCATGGGGGAGCGAGTTCCCTAGAGGACAAAGGTGGTTTAGAATCAGTGCGCGATTCTCTCCGGGGGATTGTTAAGAATATTTACAACCTCCTTGACAATGGTGCTAGTGCTGTGGATGCGGTGACAAAAGGATGTATGTTACTGGAGGATGAACCGCGATTTAATGCTGGGACCGGTTCGGTGGTGCAATCGGATGGTCAGGTGCGAATGAGTGCAGCCTTGATGGATGGTCGTCATCAGCGTTTAAGCGGTGTCATTAACGTCTCGCGGGTACAGAATCCCATTAGCCTAGCCCACTTTCTCCAAAGTCAAGAGGATCGCATTCTCTCGGAAATTGGGGCTGCAGATCTGGCCCGAGAATTACAAATTCCCCTCTATGATCCCCTCACCGATTATCGGATTCAAGAATGGATGGAGGAAAGAAAGACGAATTTTAATCGCAAAATGGCCCGTTTATTCGCCGACTCGTCAGCGCAACGGGGAACTATCGGGGTAGTAGCTCTTGATCAACAAGGAGACATCGCCGCCGGAACTTCTACCGGGGGGAAGGGATTAGAAAGAATTGGTCGCGTTAGTGACAGTGCCATGCCGGCCGGCAATTATGCCAATCCATGGGCCGGAGTAAGTTGTACGGGGGTCGGGGAAGATATTATCGATGAGTGTTTAGCCGCTAAGGTGGTCATTCGCGTCACCGATGGTTTTTCCCTCGCCGCTGCCGTGAAGAAATCGATGCACGAATCCCAAACTAATGGTCGGGATCTGGGCATGATTTCCCTCGATCGTCAGGGTAATATTGTTTGGGGGAAAACGGCGGAAATTCTCTTGGCTGCCTATCACGACGGTCAGGCGATCGGTGATACCCTAGAATGGCACGGTGAAAATGCGGGTTTAATCGGTCATGTCGCCGTCGGATAGTGGAACAAACCGCGATCGAGCCTAGTCTTTTCGGTTAATCTGTGCAAGATACTTCTTCTCGAAAAATCTCCGTGTGGCAATACATTATCCCTATTTTTGACCCCGATGTGAAAAACTGGTCAGCCGAAGCGCGATTATTGCGCTGGATGACCTTTTTGTGGCTGTTAGTCGGGTTAGTCGTGCTTTTTTCCGCTTCCTACGCTCTGGCTGACAGTCGCTTTGATAACGGACTATACTATTTTATCCGCCAATTAATCTGGCTTTGGGTTGGCTTAATTGGCTTTAATTTCCTGGTGCGATTGCCGATCGAGAAACTCCTCAAAATCGCCCCCTGGATGATTTTATTAGTTTTAGGATTAATTTTGATCACTCTCATCCCCGGTTTGGGAGCTAATATCAACGGTGCCACCCGTTGGATTAAAATCGGGCCGATTCTCTTGCAACCGTCGGAATTTATGAAACCGTTTCTCGTCCTGCAAGGAGCGGCGGTTTTCGGTGGATGGCCGCGTTTAAATGTCAATCAACGGTTAACTTGGATTGCTATTTTTGGCCTAATTCTAGCGGGCATCCTCTTACAACCTAACTTGAGTACCACTGCTCTGTGTGGTATAACTCTCTGGCTGATCGCTCTTGCCTCCGGTCTGCCTTTATCCTACATGACCAGTAGTGCTTTACTGGGTTTAACTATGGCTGTGGTTAGTGTTACTTTCCGCGAATACCAGAGAAAACGGATTTTATCTTTCTTAGACCCCTGGCAGGATCCCCGGGGTGATGGTTATCAATTAGTGCAGAGTTTACTGGCGATCGGTTCTGGCGGAACCACCGGCAGCGGTTACGGTTTATCCCAACAAAAATTATTTTATCTACCCTTCCCGGATACGGATTTTATTTTCGCTGTCTTTGGCGAGGAATTTGGTTTTATTGGCGGTATTTTACTGTTAATTATGCTATTTCTCTACGCTACTCTCGCCCTGATCGTGGCGGTTAAATGTCGTCATCGCATCAAAAAATTAGTGGCGATCGGGGCGATGGTTATTTTAATCGGTCAATCTCTGTTAAATATCGGTGTGGCCACTGGTTCTTTACCCACTACTGGCTTACCTTTCCCTTTCTTTAGTTATGGCGGCAGTTCCAGTTTAGCCAGTCTCTTTTTAGCCGCCCTCTTAATCCGGGTGGCCAGGGAAGAAAATGACCCCGATCCAGTTCCCACCAGTAAAAAAAGTCCTCAGAAAACTGTCTCGGTTTTCGGTGATCGGTGATGAATTATGAATTATGAATTATGAGGTGGGGTGTAGGGAGTGGGAAGAATAAATAAAAATAATCTCCTGACGACGGATTCCTGACTCCTAACCCAATGTTCGACCAAGATAAGCAAAAATTATTGATTGATGACAAAAACTTGAGAATATTTAAATTAACATTCCGCAATATTTACAAATTCTTAAAAATTAATTGAGAAAGATTTTTATTTAACAACGATGTTACAATGGTTACAGCGATTTTACTGAATTTCATAATGGCCTATCTTGTGCTTTTTTGGACAGCAACGCTTGAAACCCTTGCCACAGCTAGAAGGTAATCCTAATTAAGACAGGTAAATGAGTCAATTTCACCCACAACGATGATCTTTTTTTTGTGTAGTTTTATTGCAAAAAAAAAGTTTTTTTGACAAAAAGCACAAAGTATGCCGCTGTCAACGGACTTCGTGGCTGTTGGGGGGGAGAGGGGAGCAGGGAAAATAAATACAAGCAATCTCCTGACTCCTGATTACTGATCACTGATTACTGATTACTGATTGGGTGTCACCTTATCAATAACCTTGAGAGTCCCGTCATCCTTAACCGTCCAGACATCGTAACTACCGACCACATCGCCATTTTCATCGATATCCACATTACCACTGGCCCCCTGATAGTTAATATCTTCGCCTTTGCGAATCATTTCCATGGCTTGACAAGCATCGGTTACTTCCGTCCCAGGACCATTAGCCACCTCACGAATCTTGCTTTGAATCCCTTCACCAGTGTTAGATTTAGCCGCCTCAGCTGCTAACATCAATAAAATCGCCGCGTCCCAAGTATGGGAAACAAAAGCAGTGACATCCTTGCCGGTCTTTTCTTTCCAGAGGCTAGTAAAAGCGCTTAAAGCTTGACCGTCGGCCCCGGGGACAGTGCCTAGGGCGCCAGCAATAATTGACTTACCATCGGTTCCTTTCCCCACCTGTTTGGTGAAATCTTCCGAATAAACCCCATCGGTGAGGAGGACAGTAACTCCTTTGGTCAATCCCTGTTTATAGGCCGCTTGTAGCAATAAACTGCCCGTTTCAGCGTAAAGGACTGCCGCTACAGCATCCGGTTGGTTAGCGAAGGCAGCCGCCGCTTCACTATCGAGAGTGGCAGCTTTCGGGTCATAACGGACAGGATTTTGCTTATTAGTGATAGTGCCGCCTAATTTATCGAAAGCGCTCACGAATTCCCGTTCAAATCCGACTCCATAATCGTTATTGATCACGACGGTGGCCACATTTTGAAAACCCTTTTTCTTAGCTAGGACCGCTAAAGCTTGAGCTTGGTAGGTGTCTGGGGGAGCCGTCCGCGCCCAAAAACCTTGAAAATCGCCTTTTTTCGCCCTGTCAGTAAATACGGGACTGGTGCTACCCGGAGAGACTAACATAACTTTATTTCTCACCGCCACATCGACGGCTGCTCCCGATACACTACTGGCAAAAGAACCGATCACACCGGCTACTTTATCCACCTCCGCTAGTTTCGTCATCGCTGAAGCACCGGCAGCGGGATCGGTTTGGTCATCTTCTTTCACCAGGGTGACGGGTTTGCCATTGACTCCACCACAGGCATTGATAGTCTCTACCGCTAGGGCAGCCGCTTCGGGCATATTTTGACCAATAGCGGCTAAATCTCCGGTAATGGGCAGTAAGGCCCCTAATTTTAGTCCCTCATCACTGGGGGCAGTGGTGGTGGGACTAGAGGTGTTGTTATCCGGGGTTTGGGCATTATTACAAGCGGTTAAAAAATTAGCTAAGAGGCTGATGCTCAGGGTTAGGGCTAGGGGCGATCGAATATATCTCTGCATGGCAGTAAAATTAAGGATGAGTCAAGGTTGCAAGACTGAAAAGCCCGGACTGGGAAAATTCTAATCGATGTTAGCATTCTCTTCAAATCAAACAGGTTTCCATCTTAATTTAGATATTGATGGAAAAAATGGCTAATTTGTTCGATTTATGCCCTAGTAATTATGAATTATGAATTATGAATTATGGTTCTTCGGTTTGTCTTATGCAACGTACAGGGTTATAAGGAATGAAACTCTTATAGAGAAAGACATTTGGCGATTTTTGTTAATTGTTTTCGCTCTAGAGCGAACTAATCAATTAAATCTTTTGCCAGATAAGAATTTAGTCGATTTATGCCACCCGATCGAACCAGACCAAGTAACGAAGAACCCTGAAAACTCGCATCTGATAACTGTTTACTGATCACTGGTCACTGATGGCTGAAAACCCACTTAGGAAGCTTTGGCTAAAACGGTGTTCTGGTTTAAAAACTGAATCGCCGTTTGGTATTGACTATCTTTTTCGGTGCCGATTTCCTCATAGGTGATCGGTTCCTGTGCCACCACTTGATCCGGCATAATTCCTAACTTATGAATATCATGGTGGGCGGGAGTTTCATATTTGGCGACGGTAATCGCTAATCCTGCCCCATCGGGTAACTCGAATAAAGACTGAATTAATCCCTTACCGAAAGTCTTTTCTCCCACTAAAACCCCTCGTTGATTGTCCTGTAATGCTCCGGCTAAAATCTCGCTGGCGCTGGCGGTTCCCTGATTGACTAAAACCACTAGAGGCGCATCGGTTAAAGCATTGCCAGCAGCGGCAAAACTATCGGCAATTCCCTCGCGATTAACCGTATAAACGATCGTTCCCTGATTAATCCACATCCGAGCGATTTCTATGCCCGCTTGCAGTAAACCACCAGGGTTATTTCTTAGATCCAAAATATAACCCTTGGCTCCTTGTTTTTGTAGGTTCGTCACAGCTTCCGAGACTTCTTTGGCAGCGTTAGCACTAAATTGATTTAAGCGCACATAACCGATCGGCAAGGAACTAGAATTTTTATCCAAAACCGCTACCACTGGACTTAAAGAAATGCGTTGACGGGTTAAAGATAGGGTTTTTGGTTGACTTTTTTGATCGGGAAGAATGACTAAGGAAACTTCTGTTCCGGGGGTGCCGCGCATTTTGGCCGCCGCCGCATCGAGGGTTAAAGTAGTGGTATCGATCCCATCAATAAACAAAATGCGATCGTGGCTAGTCAAACCAGCGGCCTCGGCAGGAGAACCGGCAAGGGGGGCAACCACTTCTAAGTAACCATTGTCGGGATTGATATTAATTTGCAGTCCTACCCCCGATAATTCCCCCGTGGTGCTAATTTGTAGGTTATGGTATTGATCCGGTCGCAAGAGACGGGTAAAGGGTTCATCGAGAGTGGCTAACATCTGTTCGATGGCATTATAGGCCGCCGTCCGATCGTTAAGGGGTTTTTTGATGAATTGTTCCCGCACCTGCCACCAGTTTTGATGATTAAAGGTGTCATCATAATAAGATTGGTTGACTAATCGCCAAGATTGCAGTAGTAATTTTTGTTCTTCGCTAAAGGCGGCTGCTGTGGGTGTCCATGCCATCCAAGTCAGACAAAACCAAAATCCCACCAATAATCCCGCCCACAACGATTTTTTTCTCATCTTGCTTCTCTTATAAATCCAGTGCTGATCTGCTGATTATTTTCAGTATAGTCTTTTCTCTGAAATCGATTCTTATCTGGTAACTCTTTCCCTTGAAGGCATTGCCATAAAAAAGAGGGTAGTTATGGTTAACTACCCCAAAAAATTCTACTAGATCGGTGCCATTAAGCGATCGCTTAATTGTTCAGCTACTAGACAGCCACAACTTTTTTGCTGACTTGGGTTAATTGCCCTTTAGCATATTTGGCTGCGTAGTCATCGAGGGACATTTGTTTGATTTTGCTGGCGTTACCGGCGGTACCAAATTGTTGATAGCGATCGGCACAAACTTTCTGCATATAGGTGATCGAGGGTTTCAGGAAGAAACGGGGATCAAACTCTTTCGGGTTGCTGAATAGTGCTTCACGAACTGCGGCGGTAATTGCTAAACGGCAGTCGGTGTCGATATTGATTTTACGCACACCACTCTTGATGCCTTTTTGGATTTCTTCCACGGGAACACCGTAGGTTTCAGGGATAGCGCCACCGAATTGGTTGATTAATTCGAGGAGATCTTCAGGAACCGAGGAAGAACCGTGCATGACCAAGTGAGTATTGGGTAAGCGGTTATGAATTTCTTCAATACGGCTAATAGCGAGAATTTCGCCGGTGGGTTTGCGGGTAAATTTGTAAGCGCCGTGGCTAGTACCAATGGCTACTGCTAAAGCATCTACTTGGGTTCTTTCGACGAAATCCACCGCTTCATCGGGATCGGTTAACAGCATCGAGTGATCTAATTCTCCCTCAAAACCGTGACCGTCTTCTGCTTCTCCTTTACCGGTTTCTAAGGAACCTAAACAACCGAGTTCCCCTTCCACACTAGCACCGATCGAGTGGGCAACTTTTACCACTTCAGCAGTAACGTTAACGTTGTACTCGTAGGTGGCGGGAGTTTTAGCATCCGCTTCTAAGGAACCATCCATCATGACGCTGGTGAAACCGTTACGGATGGCCGAGTAGCAGGTGGCGGGTTCATTACCGTGATCTTGGTGCATCACGATGGGGATATGAGGATAGGTTTCCACCGCGGCGGTGATCAAGTGACGCAGGAAGTTTTCCCCTGCATATTTGCGCGCACCGCGAGAAGCTTGTAGGATAACGGGGCTGTCGGTGGCTGCCGCCGCTTGCATGATCGCTTGGATCTGCTCCATATTATTTACGTTAAAAGCGGGGATGCCATATCCGTTCTCAGCCGCGTGATCCAACAATAACCGCATGGGGACGAGTGCCATATCCTTTACTCCTTAATCTATTTCTTGTTTTTTGTCTCTTTAAATTCAAGAAAGTTAATTCTCTTACCTGTTAATCTTAAGATAGTTTTTACACTTTGACGATCCCCAAAAAAAATTTTTCCCAGTTTCGTCCTAAGATGACCACAATCTCCGTTGCGCTGGTCCGTTAAGTAGTTCGTGTGTATCAAATAACAGACTGGGAATCGGCAATTTTTCCGGGCAGCGAGGTAAACAATCACCACATTCAGTACAATTATTGGCCTTGCGTCCGGGGAACCAATGACCGGCATTTTCCAGCATTCGATAGCGATACTGGCCAAAATCGGTCATTTCGTAAGCTACTGCCAGATTCCGCAGTCTCAACACTTCGGGGATATTAATATTTTCAGGACAGGGTAAACATTGATAACATTGGCTACATAGATCTGTGGCCAATTTATCGGTTAAATGTGTCTCTAAACGCTTAAAAACGGCAATTTCTGCCGCATCTAGGGGCTGATCTTCTTCGCATACGTTAATAATTGCCTCTAATTCCTCTGGTATCGCTGCCCCGACGCTGAGGGTAGTAATGCGCGGATCGCTCAATAAAAAGCGATAATTTAGCTCTAGGGGTGAAAAAGGGGCGCATAATTCCTCTAGCTTCTTGGGAGGTCTGTGGAGATTACCTCCCTTATCAGCAGGGGAAATAATAAACACACCCATGTCCTTTGCTTGGGCTAAAGCGATCGCTGGTTGCTGTCTTTGCCAAAAAAAATAGTAATGGATATTGACAAAAGCGAAGAAATCTGTATTGATCGTCTCCAGAATAATTTCTAGGGGTGCATGGGTAGAAAAGCCAATATGACCGATTTTTCCAGCTTCTTGGGCCATAAAAACGGCTTTCATGCAGCCTTGCGGGTCTTTAATCCAGTTTAAATGCTCGCGGGTGTTAATACCGTGAATTGCTAGACAATCGAGGTAATTTAATTGTAATCGTTCTAGGGATTCGCCGATCGCTTTTTCCATAGTTTGGCGATCGGGAGTGGGAACCAATTTCGTGGTCAGATAAACCCGCTCCCGCACTCCTTGACGCTGCAGGTAGCGACCGAGAAAAACTTCGCTATTACCGTAACCTCTGGCCGTTTCTAGGTGATTAATCCCCAATTCTAGGGCGCGATCGAGTGTTGCGGCAAACACTGACTCTGAGGACAAACAGCGCATTGTCCCCAGAGAAAACAGCGAAAATTGGCAATTAGTACGGCCAAATCGTCGATAACGCATTGATTCAGTTATCAGTTATCAGTTATCAGTTATCAGTTATCAGTTACCAGTTATCAGTTATCAGTTATCAGTTACCAGTTATCAGTTATCAGTTACCAGTTACCAGTTACCAGTTAAGTAGGGCTTGCTGAATAAATCTAAAAACCTTGTTGGATAAGAATTTTAGACTTTTTTCCCATCAAAAAGTGCCAGACACTGGGGTGATCGGGGGGAAGTTTAGGCACTTTTTCCCTGAAAATTAGGTAATTGACCCCGGCGGTTCGACAGGCTCACCGTCCACTCGACTGAGCTCGCCGAACGTCCTGAAAATCGCTAAAACCCTACACCCTACACCCTACACCCGTTCGGCTGAGCTCACGGCCGAAGCCCACACCCTGCCCCTACGAAAAACTTTTTGCCGCAAACCCTAAGTAGGTAACCTCAGTTCGGGATAAGCTAAAACCCTGATGCTACCGTAGCCTAAAACTCCTATTCTTTCGTGGAAGCTATGGCAAAATTCCCTTATCCCGAACTGACGTTAAGATACAGTCTTATGGGCGAGTGAGTGGAACGAACCACTCCAGACACAAAGGACACAGAGATCGATCACTACTATATAAGTTAAAATTATCACACAAAGAATAAGACAGCCACTGATAGAGCTTACAGTATAGTGATTAATAGAAGCAATTTGCAAAGAATTATCGAGATAAAGAATGGATATTCGATCGACTGACACCTCGCTCCTTACTTGGACAGGAGATACTTTAGCCCTAGGTTTACCAGAAGGAGCCATCGAGATTGCAGGAGAATTGGCAGAATTAAACAATAAACTGGGGGGAACCCTAGGGGAACTCATCTCCGAGACGGAATTCGAGGGAAAATTAGGCAGCAGTGCGGCGACTCGTCTAGGTGGTGGTGGTCCGATTCGCAAATTAATCCTGGTGGGATTGGGAAAAACTGCCGATTTCGACCTGCAAACCCTGCGTCTAGCGGCCGCCGCGATCGCTCGTCTGGCCAAACAACAAAAAAGCCAAGCTCTGGCCATCAGTTTACCAGTAGTTGGGGATCAGTCCGCCACTGCCGGAGCAATCACGGAAGGGCTGCTGCTGGCCACTCATCAGGATACCCGCTTCAAGTCCACTAAGGAGGAAAAAGGAGCCAAATTAGAAACCGTCGAGTTATTGGGTTTAGGAGAGCAAGCATCGGCGATCGCCAAGGCCGAGCAAATCTGTTCCGGGGTGATTCTGGCCAGAGAATTAGTCAATGCTCCCGCGAACACCGTCACCCCCCTAACCATGGCAGAAACCGCCGAGCAAATTGCCAGCGAATACGGATTAAGTCTCAAAATTCTGGAACAGGAAGAATGCGAAAGCTTGGGTATGGGAGCCTTCCTAGGAGTGGCAAAAGCATCGGATATTCCCCCGAAATTCCTTCATTTAATCTATAAACCCCAAGGAACCCCGAAACGTAAACTAGCAATCGTCGGCAAAAGTTTAACCTTTGATTCCGGCGGTTTGAATATTAAAGGGGCCGGCAGTGGCATCGAAACCATGAAAATGGATATGGGGGGTGGTGCCGCTACCCTAGGGGCAGCCAAGGCGATCGCTCAATTACGGCCAGAAGTGGAAGTACACTTTATCTGTCCGGCTACGGAAAATATGATTAGTGGTCGCGCTATGCACCCCGGGGACATTTTAACCGCTTCTAACGGCAAAACTATTGAAGTCAATAACACCGATGCCGAGGGACGATTAACCCTGGCCGATGGCTTGGTTTTTGCGGAAAAATTAGAGGTAGATGCGATCGTGGATCTAGCCACTTTAACCGGGGCCTGTGTCATCGCTTTGGGTGACGATATCGCCGGTTTATGGAGTAGCGATGAGAGTCTCGCTGCTCAACTCCAAGAGGCCGCTAAATTAGCCGGCGAAAAATTCTGGCCAATGCCTCTAGAAGAAAAATATTTCGAGGGTCTGAAGTCTCAAATTGCCGATATGAAAAACACTGGCCCGCGCCCCGGCGGTTCCATTACAGCCGCTTTATTTTTGAAGCAATTCATTAATAATACTCCCTGGCTCCACCTAGATATCGCAGGACCGGTCTGGTCCGATAAAGAAAATGGCGTTAATAATTCCGGGGCCACCGGTTTTCCCGTCCGCACTCTAGTTAATTGGGTAATGGCCAATAATTAAGTTATCGGTGATCGGTAAGCGGTATTAGGTGAGGAGTATTTTCACTGTTTACTGTTTACCGATCCCTGAAAAATCTGCCCCACCCCTCACCCCTATCTCAAGGTCGCGAGAGGACTCCCGTTAAACTGCGTAGCGGTTAACGGGAGATGAATCGCGACCAGAATGAAACTAACGCAGTAGCCTTTCCACTTTTGGGGAGTTTTGGTTCTCGACGTATTTTTTTAGTTGTTCGACAGTAACGTCGCCACAACTAGCCACGAAATAAGCTCCCGCCCAAAAATAGGGTTTGTTGTCGAAATACTTTGCCGCCAAATCCGGAAATTCTTGTCTAATT
>NZ_JBLZRT010000114.1:0-4166 GCF_048564745.1 Microcystis sp. | reverse complement strand
AGACCTCTTGCAAAAGTCTTAAGTCGATCCTTGTACAGCAACATTTTTGAAGATTATCAACTACTAATAAATAATTAACTGAAAGTCCCTCCCATTATTGTTTCTATCGTTTGTTTTCGGATTTATGCAAGAGGTCTTATGTAAACAGTAATTTGAATACGATGACAATTTTTTAGCTAGTGGACTGTTTCAGCTAATTTGGTGTGTTAGAAAAATGCTATAAATTTTATAATCTAAGACTTTAAGCCGAAATCTATTGCCCTATTTTAGCTGAAACAGTCCACTACGTTTATTTTTGTTTTCCCAATTGTTGGGCTTTATAAAAAGTTTCTAAACTGTGACTATCCCCGACAAAACGCCAGTGCCAGGGTTCATAATTAATACCCTGGGGATTATTTTCGGGGAAAGATAACTCGAAACTATACTGGGCAGCGTTATTTTGCAACCAACGAAAAGCGGCAGTATTGGCAAAACTGGTACTTAAATTCGTTGCGGGAGCGCTACCATCGCCAATATCGATCGCATAACCGGTATGATGTTCGCTGTAACCTGGAGGTGCGCTCACTTCTGCTCGTTTGCGGGTTTGCTGATTGCGTTGTTTTTTAACTTCAAAAAAGAGCTTTTCTTGGGTTGCTTTCGATCGAAATGCGGAAATCGGCATTAAAATCACCCCCGACCTTCTCGCGTCACTCTGCATCTGGATAAAAGCCTTGGCTGCCGGTTTCCTTAAACGCATAGCACCATCCCCAGTAATAGGGGCTAATTCCGTCTCTGGGGCCTCTTGATAGGGTAAATGACCTAGAATGTTCTCAATGGTGCTAGGAGTGGCTTTAATGGGGGGGGAGGGGTTAATAACCGGTTTTTTTACGGAAGCAGGGGGACGATTCAAGACTGCTAGGGCAATTATGCCAGTTCCCACCAGAGCAAGTAAACCGCTTGCGATCGTTATGAGACCATGGGGATTAGTAGTTTTTTTGTACTGGCTGTCCCGCAAAGCTTCGGGAATATCATCGATCGGTTTCACGGTTTACTTACCCTCCTGCACCATAATTACATTATTCCCCGGCCACTCCATCTTGACGAGCAGCCTGTTGAACGGCGGCGGCCACAGCCGTAACTACACGACCATCAAAAACCGAGGGAATAATATTCTCTCGATCGAGATTAGCAGGAGTGATCAAAGAAGCGATCGCTTTGGCCGCTTCCAGATACATATTATCGGTGATTGCCCTAGCGCGACAGTCCAGGGCCCCGCGAAATAATCCGGGGAAAGCGAGAACATTGTTAATCTGATTGGGATAATCGCTACGTCCGGTAGCCACCACGGCCACCAAATCATTGATTAATTCCGGTTGAATTTCGGGAATCGGATTAGCCATGGCAAAGACGATCGCATTTTTGGCCATTCCCTTAACCATTTCGGGAGTCAATACCCCCGGTGCGCTCACCCCCAAGAAGACATCAGCGCCTTTAAGAGCATCCCCTAGCTTACCACTGGCGGCCACGGCCCAAGCTTGTTTTTCTGGGGTTAAATCGTCCCGGTTTTGGGAGAGGATACCAAGGGAATCACAGAGGATTATATCTGTGGCTCCTGCGGTTTTAAAGAGAGTAGCGATGGCGATTCCGGCCGCACCTGCACCATTAATGACGATTTTGACTGTATCAAGCGATTTTTTGACAAATTTGAGGGCATTAATCAGGGCAGCCAGGGAAACGATCGCTGTACCGTGTTGATCATCGTGGAAAACGGGAATATTTAATTCCGCTCGCAGACGTTTCTCGATTTCAAAACAGCGGGGAGCGCCGATATCCTCTAGGTTAATACCCCCAAAAACCGGAGCGATTCTTTTAACGGTTGCGATAATTTCTTCGGGGTCCTGGGTGGCTAAACAGATGGGAAAAGCATCAATTCCAGCGAATTCCTTGAATAACATCGCTTTCCCTTCCATTACCGGCAGGGCAGCTTCTGGCCCGAGATTTCCTAATCCTAATACCGCGCTACCATCGGTCACTACAGCGACGGTGTTGCCCTTGATGGTCAATGAGTACACCAGTTCGGGTTGGTGAGCGATAGCGGTGCAGATGCGACCAACTCCGGGGGTGTAGGCCATGGCCAGGTCATCTTGGGAGGTGAGGGGAATACGACTCTCAATGGAGATTTTACCCCGACGATGGAGATCGAAGGTGCGATCGGAAACTTTCAGGAGTTTAACATCCGGTAGAGCTTTAACCGCGGCGATAATCTGTTCCGCTTGGTCGGTACTAGCCGCATCAACCATAATCTCGCGGGTGCTAATCTTTAAATTGCGTTCGATCAGAGAAATTTGCCCTAAATTCCCCCCCACATCGGCGATCGCATTGAGGACAGAAGCGAAGGTTCCCGCTTGATTGGGGATTTCTATCTTGAGACTTAGACTATAGCTAGGATTGGGCGTTAAATGAACCATGCTGAAGGCTTCCAATACTGATAAATATTGATTATCTTCTATCTGTGAGGGACTTTGGTATCTAATCGTGCAGTTTCTTTAGCTATTATGATATCTGTGGTCATAATACCAGGGGAGCGGGGTGTGGGGTGTGGGGTGTGTGGGGTGTGGGGTGTGGGGTGTGGGGAGATGGCAAATTAGGTTAGACTTCATCTTGATGAGAAAGGCTGTAAATATTTCACATTTGTTGATAAGCAGTTTCTAAATCTCTGGTAAATTGTTTGGCATTCCAGAGGGGAGATGTATGACGAGATTGACGTAATTGATAACGAGTTTCTTCCCTTAAATTTTGATCTAATCCTAACTTAATTCCCCACTGCACATATTCCTCATCACTCCAAGCTATACCCTGACTAATGCCGGCATTTTTCATAAAAGTATAGCTATTGCGGGCTGCAAATTGTTCACCAACCCTAGTGACTAAAGGAATTCCCATCCAGAGGGTTTCTAGGGTTGTGGTAGCACCATTATAGGGATAGGTATCGATAACTATATCAGCAATTCCTAGATTAGCGCGATGGGTTTCCTCATTGAAATCATTGGGCAAAAATCTTAATCTATCTTGACTAATTCCCAATTCGTCGGCACTTTTGAGAAATAATTCTCGAATGGTTTCTTTGTCGGCAAAACCTTTGATTAAAAGATAGCTATTAGGAACCTGTTGAAGAATCTGCAATTGGAGAAAAATCGTGTTTAAGGTGCGTTTTAATCCCGATTGCACGGTCAGATAAATAATAGCATCATCGGGAATATTTAAATCAGTTCTTCTCCTGGTGGGAACACCCACTTCAAAACCATCCACGGATAAATAAGAGTTAGGAAGTCGGATAATTTTTTCTGAATAAATTTCTTCAGCATTTTCGGGTAAAACGTAGTTATCGGCGATAAAATAATCAATAGCAGGGATTCCAGAGGCATCTAATCCTAACCAAGTTACTTGTATCGGTGCGGGTTTTAAGGCCATTACTAGATAAGTTGTATTATTAGTTAAGCTATCAAGATCCACTAAAATATCTAATTTGTCTTGACGAATTTGGGCAGTTATTTGTTCAATTTTTGCTGGCAAGTTATAGCTATAATCTGAGTTATTTTTAAACCATTTTTCAGTAATTTCGTCTGCTGCTTGGTTGACAAAATAGGTGTAAATTTCAAATTTATCTCGATTATGATAGTGAAATAACCAGCGACTTAACCAACCCACAGAATGACGACGGAGAGTATGGGCAATATAACCAATTTTTATTTTTCTTGCTGGAGATTTTGGAGAAGAAACAGGAGCAATATAGTTATAGCGGGTTCTTACATCTGTTTGAAAAATTTCCGCTAGTTTACTTTGTAAATAGCGATTAATTTTGGGATTATCTTGATAGTAGGGAAGACAGCTAGTAACTCCTAAAATGGAGTCGATAATAAAAGGAAGCGCATTAAATTGTTTGGCATTAATTTGTCGTTGGATTAGTTGTATTAATTCATCGATAAATTTAGGTAAATTTCCCCAGTCTCCCTTAGCTTGTAAAATACCAATTACTAGAGAAATTCCGGCTCTTCCGAACTTGTCATGTAAAATTAAATAAAAAACAGACAATTATTGCTGACCAATAAAACAATAATTTATCTTTAAAAGCTCACTATGCTTGCAATACAGCAATTTATTGGTTAAAATATAAACAGCCAAGACCA
>NZ_JBLZRT010000113.1:0-13406 GCF_048564745.1 Microcystis sp. | reverse complement strand
CTTGATTTCAGTTTTTTCCTTGTCAGTAAGGGTGTCAACAAGGAATATTACAGATTGTTAACCGAGTCTTGAAAGCCTTGTGCTACAAAGGTTTGAAATGTTAAGAAAGATGTGACTAAAGGACAGCTTGATAAGGGGGGTATCTGAAAGTTTTTAATACCTACCTACTTAGGGCAGCGTAATCCAGCTTAAAATTAGCTCAATTACCTTCTAATTAAACATCGTCATTTTCCCGAACAGATAAAAACTCAGCCACCGCTTGATTAAAAGTTTCAGGTTTCCCTAAAAATGCCCAATGATTACCCGGTATTTTTTTAATCTCTAGAGAAGTTAAATACTTTTTATAGGATTGAATTTGCCAAGTAGTGCGATTTAATCCTTGTTGAGGAAGGATTAATAAACTGGGAATATCTAAAGTTTTAGTTAATCCGGCAAACCCCATGACATCCTCAAAAATTTCCCCGCGTGCCGATAAAGTGAATTTACCGCTCCAACTGCCATCAGCTTTTTGTTCGATGGCATTTTTAAACACCTCTTGCTGTAGATTTGACCAACCTTTATATTGTTTTAATTGACGAGCGATCGCTTCTATGCTCTGATAACTATCAAAGGAGCGAGTAATCTTTAAAAAGGGCAAAACTTGATAGAGAATTGGAAAAGTTATCCTAATCCAACTAGGCATTTTATCGATAAAAAAGGGATCGACTAAAATTAAACTCTTAAATACTTCTGGCTGTTGAGTTGCCCAAATTGCCGCTATTTTAGCACTCCAAGAATGACCTAAAATATGTGCTTGCGTCCAACCTAAATGATTAATTAAAGCCCTTAAATCGCCGATATAATCCTGAAAGTGATAACCGGTTGCGGGTTTACCGCTTTCCCCATGTCCCCGCAAATCTGGGGCAATAACTTGATAATTTGAGCTTAAATAATCGCCCAAACTTGACCAAACCAAAGCATGATCCGCCATGCCATGCAATAATAGTAGAGGGATACCTCGATCGCTCCATTGTAAATAGGAAATTGTCATCGAGTTATTGGTAAAAGTCCGGCGTTGTGGCATAAATTCTCGGCTGATTTTTACTCTATAATTTAAATATCACTTAATAAAACTTCATACAATGGCACTACAATCTCCGATCACTGCGACTAGCTTAGAGCAATTGTCTTGGACATGGCAAGGTCACACCATCCCCTACACTGTGCGGGGAGAAGGACAACCCCTAGTCTTAATTCACGGTTTTGGCGCATCTATCGGTCATTGGCGCAAAAATATCCCCGTTTTAGCGGAAAATGGCTATCAAGTCTATGCCCTAGATCTCTTGGGATTTGGGGGTGCGGATAAGCCCGCTTTAGATTATAGTCTCAACCTTTGGCAGCGGCAAATACAAGACTTTTGGCGGGAAAAAATCGCAAAACCGACCGTATTTATTGGTAATTCCATCGGGGGACTGATTGCCTTAATGCTGATGGCAGAATCTCCCGAAATCACTGCCGGAGGAGTAATTATCAACTGTGCCGGAGGATTAAACCATCGTCCCGAAGAATTAAATTTCCCTTTGCGTTTAATCATGGCTGCCTTTACCGGTTTAGTTAGTTCTCCCGTGACAGGAAAGTTTATTTTTGAACAGGTAAGGCAGAAAAATCGCATCCGTAACACTTTAAAACAGGTTTATCGGGATCATACCGCGATTACCGAGGAATTAGTCGAAATTCTCTATCAACCCTCCTGTGATGCGGGTGCGTGGGGAGTGTTCGCATCGGTGTTGACAGCATCCCCCGGACCTTCTCCCCAGGAATTATTACCGCCAATCGATCGCCCTTTATTGGTACTCTGGGGAGAGGATGACCCTTGGACACCGATCGCCGGTTCGGTAATTTACCAAGAAAGAGCTAAAATGGGAAATAATACCCAATTTTATCCGATTGCCAAAGCTGGTCACTGTCCCCACGATGAACATCCCGAAAAAGTTAATCAATTAATTTTGAGTTGGCTGTCGGAAATGGGGATTTAGTCAGTTATGGAAGATTTTAGCGATTAATAGTTACTGGAGAAATCTGCCAATCGGGGCGAAGATTTTTCGCCCCCCGGAGATAGACGTGCTGCATTTCCCCTTGTAGTTTGGGAGTATTAACGTGGAGAATTACGCGAATACACTTTTCTAGACTACCAGCGACCTGCATCTGTTGCACATCGAGGAGGGGGACATTTTGCCAATGGGGACGTTCGCGAGCGATAGCAGCGGGGAAAATCGCGTCTAAATCCTGAGTTGCCGTAAAGATAATACTAACAATATCATCGGGATCGAGACTATTGTGAATTTCGATCGCTTCGAGGAGTTCTGTTACTGCTTCTCGTATAGCTTCAATAGTATTAACCGTTACCGTCGTTGCTCCCCGAATGGCTCGAACCTTCCACTGCACGATTGTCATCCTCCGCTAATCCTGATGAGTCAATTTTAGGGGTTAACGCGCCCTTTTTCTCGACTTTAATCTGGTCATCAGGGTCGGTATAACCACAACAGTTGTCCGTTAACTTCCAATTCAAATTCTAGACGCTGTAGGGTTTTTTGTAATCCTGGGGGTATTTGGGAACGATTGCCCGTCAGACGACTAAGGAGGGGTTTCGGTTCTTCGATAGTCTGACATTTAGTTTTATCTGGGGGTAATCCTGCCAATTCTAGCGCCCAAAGTCGGGCATCTTCCTCGGTTCCTAAGCGATCAACGACTCCTAATTCTAACGCCTGTTGACCGGTAAAAATGCGCCCATCGGCAAAACTTTTCACCTGATTGACATCTAAATTTCTCGCTCCGGCGACGGTTTGCAGAAATTGCTGATAACTGGTATCGATCATATCCTGAAGAATTCTTTCTTCTTCATCAGTTAATTCTCGATCAAAGGAGAGAATATCTTTATAAGGGCCCGATTTAATCACTTTAAACGAAACTCCCACCTTATCCAACAATCTTTCCAGATTGTTCCCCCTCAGGATAACACCGATCGAGCCGGTAATCGTGCCGGGGTTAGCCATAATATAATTAGCCCCCATACCGATATAAACGCCGCCAGAGGCGGAAATATTGCCAAAACTAGCGATTATTTTCGTGTTTTTTTGTAACCGCTTCAATGCTTCATAAATTTCTTGGGAATCCCCCACGGTTCCCCCGGGGGAGTCAATGCGGAGAAGTAGGGCGGGATATTGCCTTTCTTTGACGATTTCTAGGGCTTTTAAGACCCTTTTGCGGGTATCGGAGGCAATTGCACCTGTAATTTCTATTCGAGCGATTTGTTTGCGGGTTTTCGGTTTAAAAGGCCAGACCATCAGGTTTAAATATCTCTCAAAAAAGGACTCTTTCTAATCTAACGCTTTGATCGTTCTAGGTTAAGCAGACATTATATTTCAGAATTTAAGGACAAAATGTCTGGTTAAGTGTATAATAGCATTAAGTGACCAGAGTTGAGGTAGGCGAGGTGAACATTTGGGCAAGGTGGAATCCTTTAATTTAGATGGCTTAGATCTGTTTTTCAATTCTCACGATCATTGGCCACCTCATTTTCATGTTCGTAAACCGGGCCAATGGGAAATTAGAGTTTTTTTCTTACTTTGTAATCAAGAAAATGGTCTAAATTTTCAGGTGAAATGGCCCGCCAATGCCAAAATATCTAGTAAGGAAAAAAAGCAAATACTCGACCACGTTTTAGCCAATCGTTCTGCGCTCCTGATTGAATGGGAGGCAAAAGTCTGTACGCAGGGTAATTAATCATGTTAAATAAGCCAGAAATTACTGTTATAATTGAGGATAAAGAAATTTATAATTTTTTGCCAGAGTCTCAATCTGTGCAGATTCTTTCTTTACCAGATTTAAAGAATATTGATTCTTTAAAAAACATCTTTATTTGTACTTCTTTGGCCAGTTTAAAAGCAGTGTCAGATATTGCCAGAAATGCTAATGATAAACATCATCTGCGAGGTCTTTTTATCCGAGCAGACATTGATTCTATCTGCTTGCCGCAACTATTTAAACAGGCCAATTTACGCACCCTGCGAAATACCCTCGTTTATCGAGATTTTACTTTACCGACAAGGGTAATTAATGCTTGGATTTGGGGAGCGCAAGAGCATTTAATCGCCACAGCTTTAGTTATTGGGGAAAGTTTATTAATCAGTCGCTGTGATCTCAATGATCTAGAAATTCCCTTTGCATCTATGCCAGCTTTACAGCGTATTCCTCTAGAAGAAAGAGAGAAGTTTATTATAGCAGAAGATGGTAGTTATATTCATTGGCCAGTCGTGGATATTCATCTTGATATAGAGGCTTTTTTGAGTGTGATTGAACCAGTAGCAAAACAAAAGTTTGCAGCGATTAAATTAAAACATGATCAGATTTTTGGTCGAGCGATTGCCTCTTTACGCAAACAGCATCAACTGCGACAATCAGATATTATAGGAGTATCCGAGCGTCAAGTGAGACGCATTGAACAGGGAGAAGGAACAAAGGTAGAAACCCTTAATTTATTTGCCCAAGCTCACAAAATGGAACTTAATGATTATCTTAATGCTGTTGCTGGGTTAATCGATAATACTTCCGTAGATTTGCTCCAATCTTAGAGCTTATTTATCAAGCAAACATAAAAATAAATGCAGGGCGATCATTCCTCGATCACCCTAGTTTTTCTGACAAGCATTTTTTATTTTCAGTTTCCGCAGTCATAATAGCTTATGCCACTTTCTTTATCTTTCTTTTTCGGGTTTTTCCAATTGGGACACCAATCGTTAAGAGGTCTGACAAATGAGCCTCTTTTATATTCATTCTCTATTATTGGTAGAGCGTTATCAGCATCTTGCTTGGTTGGGAATAAGATGACACTCACATAATATTCTCCTCGTTTAAATAAATAATTTTGGTTTCGATATTGCGGTAATCGTCCAGACAGTTGTTCTATTTCCCATTGTGCTTGTTGAATGCCTCGATCTGAACCATAAACAACCCCATAGGAAGCAGTTTGAGAAGATACTTGGCCAGCAAGACCAATACTTAATATTAAAGTTGTTAGGATTAAACGCTCTCGATTATTCATACTATTTGATCCCTGTTTATTAGGTTTTAATTTGACGCTTACAGTCTTGAGAAGTTTTAGCTTCTAGATTAATAGAAATATCTCGTTTTTCTTTTAACTCTTTTAAAATATCTTTCGTTAGTAGATTACCGAATTGATTGGTATTATAAAATGTAGTGCTGGTGGTAAAACAAGCATAATCGAAATTAGTTGCTGGATTAAATACTACGTTTTCTAGTCTAACACCATCAAAGATAGTTTCCTTTAAAATAGTTCCATCAAAATTTACATTAATTGTACCTTGAAAAAATTTTGCCAGCGACATATTAGCATTAGTGAAATAAACATCTGTTAGATTTGCTCGACTAAAATCGGATCGCCCTAGCTGTGAATCCACAAATAATCTTACACTCTTAATAGTAGAGTCTGTCATATCTGCCCCAGTAATTGCTATTCCTAATGGCTTTTTATCCACCATAACTTGATCAACATTATTTAATACCATACCTGCGAGATTTGCTCCATCTAATTTAATTTCTGGCTGAGTAGATAGCTTGTTATTATCAACAGTAATTAACTGTGATTCAGCCAAATAAATGATAACTTTTCCTTTACGTTTGCCATCTAATTGTTCTAAAACAGAGAGAGTTAAAGCTTGAGCAGTTGATCTAAATTCTGGTAACAGCCTTGCTGCCTCATCCTTTGGGTGTAATTTTGTATAACCTGATGTTTCTTTGATTTTTTTTGTCTCTACAATTAAACCTTGCATTTTGGAAAAATAATCAGTCAAAATTTCCTGCTGTTTTCGCTCTTGTGCAATTTGATAATCTCTAAAGTCGGCTGCAGAATTCAGATAGAAAGCGCCCAGGGCTAACATTAGAGGTACTATCAATAATTGTAGCCAATCCCAAAAGCTTTTTTTCTGAAAGCCCGACCATTTAAAATTTGATATCCAGTTAGATACTATCGCTACATTAGCGATAATAAGTAGTAATAATAATAATGGAAGTATCCCCCTTAGCCAGGGCATATCAGTGACGAACCCATAACCATCATTTATTAAACCAATTGCAACAACTATTAAAAAGGCAAACAAAAACAAGAATATGTACGGCAAAATTTTTCGATTGCCCAAAAAATCTCCAAGTTTGCTATGTTGAAGCTTCGGTGAAACTTGCTTTAAATAATCCTCATAACTTAGGTCGGGGGAAATTGGTTTTGTATCTCCAGAATATTCATAATCTGGATTGCCTGTCAATATCCGAAAAGCCAATTCCTTACCTGTGATTGTCTTATTAGGTGAATTGTCTGGTAAGTCCTGTAACCATCTCAAAGCATATTTAAGTCGTTCTATAACTTCGTCGCTTTCAAAGGGTGATTTAACATCAGGAAGAATTCTTAGGTCAAAATCACGAATATCGTGGCGTTTTAGGAGTTGCAGTTCTTGTTTTTCTAGAGTTCCTAAACTAAAGAAATGCGTGTTCGATAAGCTAATTCCATAATGCCATGTTTGATATTTTTCTCGCCATTCGACCAGCTTGCCATAATATTCGCTCTCTGTCCGCACATTTTCTTCAATGCCGATAATTAAAGAAGCCAACTCTGAAGTTATCATTAATATAAACCCCTGTTATTTATGTTATTTTTATAAAAAGTTAGAGAGAGTTTGAATATCCGTGAGGACTAGCACTATATACCTATTCCTTAGAATAGCAGAAAGTCCTTAACTAGAGACATTTACTTAATATAATGTTACTTTTATCGTCCTTAAAAATTGACTGTTTATCTGATGAGTTTGTTTCTAGATTAAATCAAGTTTATCGCCCAGTTTGGTTGATATTTTTTAAGGATGAACTTGTCTTTTATGTTAATGAAATAATCCAGATTTGACTAGACTTTTTCGACTTCGATTAATTCGAGTAATTGTGCTTCAGTTAGCTGAGTAATGCCCAATTCTAGGGCTTTTTCTAGCTTAGAACCCGCCGCTTCTCCTAGCACTAAATAATCAGTTTTTTTGCTGACAGAACCCGTCACTTTCCCCCCGGCTTTTTCGATTAATTCTTTCGCTTCCTCCCGTTTGAGAGTTGGTAAAGTGCCAGTAATGACAAAGGTTTTCCCTGCTAAAGTCGCTTTTGTGGTGGTGGTTTTTGCTGCTGCGGCAAATTGTAAACCGGCCGCCTGTAATTTAGCGACTAAATCCCGATTAGCCTCGATTCTAAACCAATCATAGACCGATTGAGCGATTTCTTCACCGATACCATAGACAGAAGCTAAATCAGTCACGCTGGCGTTAGCTAACTCCTCCACAGTCCGAAAACTTTCGGCGAGAATTTTGGCGTTAACGCTGCCCACATAGCGAATCCCTAGCCCATAAAGTACCCTCGACCAGCTTTGATTTTTGCTCTGAGCCATAGCTGTAATCAAATTTAAGGCGGATTTATCGCCCATTCGGTCTAATTTGGCAATTTCCGTTTTTTCGAGGCTGTAGAGGTCAGAAATAGCGGTAACTAATCCCTGTTCAATCAGCAAAATTACCACTTTTTCCCCTAATCCCCGGATATCGAGAGCATCGCGACTGGCCCAATGTACCACACTTCCCCGCAAAATCGCCGGACAGGAACTATTAACACAGCGCGTCACCGCTTCCCCCACCGGACGGACTAGGGGAGATTGACATTCAGGGCAATTAGTGGGCATCTGAAAGGGTAAGGTGTGGCTAGGACGCAATTCTGGCAGGATTCTCACCACTTCCGGGATAATTTCCCCCGCTTTGCGGATAATTACCGTGTCACCGACGCGGATATCTAATTCGGCCACTCGATCGCTATTATGTAAAGTAGCCCTTTGTACGGTGGTTCCTGCTACCTGTACCGGTTCCATCACCGCCATGGGTGTAACCGCGCCGGTGCGTCCCACATTGACGATAATATCTTTAACTACCGTGGGGACTTCTTCGGCAGGATATTTTAAAGCGATGGCCCACCGGGGGAATTTTTGAGTGAATCCTAAGCGATTTTGTCGCTGTAAATCGTTGATTTTGACTACGACACCATCGGTCATGTAGGCTAATTGATGACGTTTTTCTTGCCAATCTTGATAGTATTGCGCCACTTCTTGCAGGGATGGACAGAGTTGACGGTGGGGATTAACCAGAAATCCCATGGTTTCTAATCTATCTAAGGATTGCCATTGAGTAGTGATATGGTTATCGTCTAAATGCAGGGTATAGGCAAAAAATTGTAAGCGTCTTTTATCAACTATTTTCGGATCTAATTGTCGTAGGGTTCCTGCTGCCGCATTGCGGGGATTAGCAAAGAGAGATTCCCCTTTTTCTTCTCTTTCTTGATTGATTTTATCGAAGGTATCGAGGGGTAAAAAAGCTTCGCCGCGCACTTCCACAATTGCCGGGGGATTATCTATATTTAAGCGTAAAGGAATAGAGCGAATTGTCCGCACATTGGGGGTAATATCTTCGCCGGTGACTCCATCCCCTCTGGTAACACCTCTGACTAAAAAGCCGTTTTCGTAGGTTAAAGCTAAAGCGGAACCATCGATTTTTAATTCACACACATATTCCGTGTCTTGGGTTTCATTTATATATCTTTGCCAACGGCTGCCCCATTTATTTAATTCTTCGAGGTTAAAGGCATTTTCGAGACTATACAGGGGAATATTATGACGGACAGAAACGAATTGACTAGAGATTTTATCTCCGACTCTTTGGGTGGGACTATCGGGGGTGATTAATTGGGGATAACGCTTTTCTATGTCTTCTAATTCCCGATAAAGTTGATCATAAACGCTATCGGGTATAAAAGGATCATCAAGAACATAATAAGCATAACTGGCCCTTTGTAGTTCTGTTTTTAGTTGTTGGCAACGTTGTTGGATTTCTAAGGGGATAGTCATAATCGTTAATAATGCTACTGGGCAAAAACCATTTGAGGAGTTAATTGTAAATCGGGAAATGTCACCGATATTATCCTATCTTCCTGATTAAATTCTGCTAGTTCATAAAATCCCGAAATCAGGGTTAAAACCGATATTTTTAGGGACATAGGATCGATAATCCAGTATTCAGGAATGCCTCTTACCGCATATTCTGAACGTTTATAACGGTAGTCATCATCGGCATTACCGGGGCTAACAATTTCTACAACTAAGAGGGGAGGAAATTCAATCACTGCTGTGGTCATATTTCTAATCTCTTGACATTGTTCAGCAGTTAAAATCATTAAGTCTGGGATTCTCGATTTAGCTTTATCGGTGCGAATTCCCACCGTAGCGGGCATAACTTTCCAAGTTAGATTTAATCTTTTAATTTCTGCTATTAAATAATCATAAAGAAAGGCAAGAATTAAAGCATGAAAGCCACTAGCGGGAGGCATGGAAATTAATTCTCCGTTAAATAATTCGTACTTATTATCTGTGGAGTCCTGATAATTTAAATATTCTGCAAAGCTATATATTTTTTGTCGGGTAGCAATCATAAAAGTCTCCAGCTAAGATTTTACTATTCAAAGACCATTTGAGGAGTTAATTTTAAATCAGGAAATGTCACCGATATTATCCTATCTTCCTGATTAAATTCTGCCAGTTCATAAAATCCCGAAATCAGGGTTAAAACCGATATTTTTAGGGACATAGGATCGATAATCCAGTATTCAGGAATGCCTCTCACTGCGTATTCTGAACGCTTATAACGGTAGTCATCATCGGCATTACCGGGGCTAACAATTTCTACAACTAAGAGGGGAGGAAATTCAATCACTGCTGTGGTCATATTTCTAATCTCTTGACATTGTTCGGCAGTTAAAATCATTAAGTCTGGAACTCTCGATTTAGCTTTATCGGTGCGAATTCCCACGGTAGCAGGCATAACTTGCCAGTCTAATTGTAGCCTCTCTATTTCCCTTTCCAACACCTTAAATATATATCTAAGTATCAAAGCATGAAAGCCACTAGCGGGAGGCATAAAAATTAATTCTCCGTTAAATAATTCGTATTTATTATCTGTGGAGTCCTGATAATTTAAATATTCTGTAAAGGTATATATTTTTTGTTGGGTAGCAACCATAATAATCTCTAAAAAAAACTTAATTTAATCTCCTTTTTGAGGATAGATATTGCCTTTAATCCCCCCTCAATAAGGGGGTTAGGGGGGAACTGACAATTTTTAACACCTAGCTTTTTACTTAAGATTCGATATCCTCAACTTTTTTGGGAACCGTTGCAGTTAAAACCTCATTTCCTGTGGCAGTAACTAACACATCATCTTCGATACGGATACCGATACCCCGCCATTTTTCTGGCACTTCCGGCTGTCCTTCAGCCGGTTTAATATCGGGGGCGATATAAATACCGGGTTCCACGGTTAAAACATGACCAGGCTGCAAAGTTTGCCAAGTTTCTTCGTTAACTTTATAACCTCCTGCATCATGGACATCTAATCCTAACCAATGACCAGTTCTGTGCATATAAAAAGGCTTATATTTTTCCTCTTTAATTATCTCATCAATGTCGCCGACCAATAGCCCTAAATCTACTAATCCCTCCACAATTGTCCTCACGGCTGTGTCATGAAAAAGATTATAAGGATTACCGGTTTTTACCACTTCAATCGCCTTTAGTTGAGCTTCCAGAACAATTTCGTAGATAATTTTTTGTTCGGGGGTAAATTTACCATTAACGGGAAAAGTGCGGGTAATATCACCGTTATAGTAATTGTAGGCACAACCGGCATCAATTAACAAAAGCTCATTTTCTTGTACTTGGCGATTATTGTTGATATAGTGCAGAATACAGGCATTAGCACCACTAGCAACAATAGAAGGATAAGCAGGACCCATACCCCCTTC
The DNA here is from genome assembly GCF_048564745.1 of Microcystis sp. Lineage (NCBI taxonomy): Bacteria > Bacillati > Cyanobacteriota > Cyanophyceae > Chroococcales > Microcystaceae > Microcystis > Microcystis sp. The sequence continues at coordinate 2,489 of NZ_JBLZRT010000113.1, read as the reverse complement.
TAGGCGAAAAGTATGCTCAATTTCCGCTTGAATTTGATACTCGTAGTGACCAACTTTGGTAAATTCTCTGGCCCGATTATGTGCCTGTGCTGAAATAGCAGTTGCTTTGCGAATATTGTCCAATTCGGCCTCGGTTTTCAGTAAGCGCAAAGGATGGAGAATAAAATTAGTATCTTCTAAAGCAGTCGGTCCAGTGCCGCGACGGGGAAAAGTGGCGATTAATTTTTGCCAGTGCTTTAGAACAGTTGTATTAAAAGTTTTGTCCCGGCCGAGATGATAATAAATTCGATCGGCTTTTTCGAGATATTGAGGTAATTTTTCGTCCAATTCTTCGATAGAATAGGCCTCATCAGCAGCAAAAATCTCCTTTGCTCCTTCCACACCGTGGAGATAGCCTGTCCAGGTTTCTTTTTCCGGGTCCTTTGGCTGTACGAACAGGATAAACTGATGTTCGGGGTGATGGGGTGCTAAAATCGCCACCGCCTCCGGTTCATTAAATCCTGTCAGGTAAAAAAAGTCACTATCCTGACGATAGGTGTATTCTACGTCATTGTGCATGACCACCATGGGCGCACTGCGAAAAATTGCGGTTCCATTGCCGATTTTTTCCATTACCTGCTGACGACGGTGTTGAAACTCTCTGCGATCGATGCCCATAGATATTCCTAAAAATGTCACAATAAGTCCTAGAGTCTATTATCGCTAATATTTTTAATTTATGACCCCTGAAGAACCGGATTTTTCCCAAGATATCATCGAAAGGCGCGAGTTTACCCTAGCAGATTTTATCGCTCAAGAGGGGGCGGATTTCCTCAAAGGGGAATCTCCTGTCCCCAAATTAGTGCAGGTAAGGACTGAAATTAAACAGTTTATTGCCGCTAATTTAGGGGATTCTTCGGGAGCTTTGCAGATAATTTTACAGCTTATCGTTGATGAAGAATTAACAAAAGTCAGTCAAAATTTAGATAATCCCGTTCAAGCTTTAGAGTTAATCCTAGAAGAAATTTTAGACAATCAAGAATTACTCTATGAATTAGTACACCGAGTCGATGTGAAATGGGGACAATTATACGGAGAACGTCCCTATTTTCAAAAACCCCATCAAAAACCTCACCCTGAAGACGAATACACCCACAATTCCGTCAGAGATAAGTTAGTCAGTTTATTAGCCAGATTAGAACCGAATAAGTAGTAGAGTCTATAGCAGTTATTAGGAGACTCCGAGACGATTCAAGACATACCTTATCTTTGGGAAAAACTCTGTATTTTCATTATTTCTTAGTCAACAAAGACTAACAGGACTGACAAGGAGTATCTATCCCTAGACAGACAACCGGGGGGCGGTCAGAGGTGAAGATAGGTGTAAGATAAAAAAATTCTCCGATAACTGTTGCCCTATCCCCCGCGTGCCTACCTATTCCTACTATACCGCCGATGTTTTTAGCGATCGCATTTTTGGTGGTAATCCCCTGGCGGTTTTTCCGGAAGCGTCTGGATTAACCCACACCCAGATGCAAAAAATCGCCGCCGAATTTAACTTCTCGGAGACAGTCTTCGTTTTTCCGCCAGAAACACCCCAAGGCACTAAAAAAGTCCGGATTTTCACCCCCAGTACCGAGTTACCCTTTGCGGGCCATCCTACCGTCGGCACAGCCTATATTTTAGCCCTAATCGGCGCTATTCCCCCCTACCAAGAAACCACGATTTATCTAGAGGAAGGAGTCGGTTTAGTACCGGTAAAAATTCTCATGGAGGGGGAAAAACCGGTCTATAGTGAGTTAAAAGTGGCACAATTGCCAGAATTAGTGACGGATACTTATGCTCTCGATGATTTAGCGGTGATTCTTTCCCTAAGCGTTGCCGATTTCTTACCCGGTTATTCCCCCCGCGCCTTTTCCTGCGGTCTCCCTTTTTTATTCATCCCCGTTAAAAATCGAGATATTTTAGGGAAAATAAAACTAAATCTAACTCTCTGGTCATCATTATTAGGTCAATCCCCCGCTAATTCCCTTTTTGTCTGCTGTTTTGACCCAGAATCTCCCCTATCTCGTCTCTATGGCCGAATGTTTGCCCCCGGTTTAGGAGTTATGGAAGATCCCGCCACCGGTTCGGCTGTGGCCGCTTTGGCCGGTTACTTAGGGGCTTTAGAATCTTCTAGGGAAGGGATGAATCAATGGACGATAATCCAAGGGGTGGAAATGGGCAGACCTAGCAACATACAATTAAAGTTTCAGAAAAACAACCGTAAAATTACGGAAGTTTCTGTGGGTGGTGCATCAGTTCTGGTCTGCCAGGGTAAGATGATAATTCCCGATGGGTAAACAAAAAGCGATATAAGTAGCTGGTTATCAGCAATTCTCATTTTAAAAAGTAACAAGTGATACAGACAGAAACAAAGCTTTAAGCAAGCTACAAAATGCGCTCCCGCGAGTGCGACTGCATCGCAGAGAAGTGAGTATATAGAGTATTTATACTCAAAATATTTGAAA
>NZ_JBLZRT010000112.1:0-9386 GCF_048564745.1 Microcystis sp. | reverse complement strand
AGACCTCTTGCATAAATCCGAAAACAAACGATAGAAACAATAATGGGAGGGACTTTCAGTTAATTATTTATTAGTAGTTGATAATCTTCAAAAATGTTGCTGTACAAGGATCGACTTAAGACTTTTGCAAGAGGTCTAGTGGCTTAGATGTGTAATTAATTTTGCTTAGGTACTTATACGAGTATATTTGCTTGGAAAATATAGAAACAGCGTAAGGATTCAGGTGTCTCAAATGCAGTCACAGAGCGGCTTCTAAAATCTCAGAACTCGCTAAACTAACAGTTTCATTCTCAATAAGCATTCTCATTAAGGCTTTCAGCGTTTCTTAATGAGAATGAGGATTTGTCCATAATTCGCCTAAATGCTTACACAGCATGGGTTTGAATGCTTTTTGTATGACCTGAATCCTTACGAAACAGCTTTCTAGATAAACATATCAATCAGTTTAACATTGGTTGACTAACGCTCTTTTGACAGATTCAGCTTACCACAAAAAAGCAAGATAGCTCTATTTAAAGTTTTTGCTCTACCCGTACTACCAAAACATCTATTTTCCAGATAATAAACAAATAATATTCCAGAAAAATAAAAGATCATTAAAGAGGTAAATTGTGTGATCAATGTAGCTTTGATTGAATTGGTTACAAGGTGAATAAAAGTAGCTACAATCATTAAAATAATAGATGATATTAAGGGTTGGATTGTCCATTTGCTGAAAGTCAACCACTTCATATTATTATGAGCATGGCGCAACAAGTAAATGACTCCTAAAATCATCATCAATTGTCCGATAACTGCATATTTAAAACCAAAATTTAGTGACAAAAAAACGAAAAAGGGAAAATAGCCTAGATCAGTAATCATAACATAAACCCAGTTTTGTTTTGCATTTCCTTTACTTAAATTAAAAAAGAATGTAACTATAGCTTGTGCATGAATATAGCCTACCCAGCAAAAAATAAACAACTGAAAACTAGCTTTGCTAGAAAATCCAGCATTGACCATGATAGTCAATAAAGCTGGACCGGCAATAATCAGTCCTGAATAGACAAAACCTGCAATTAACCCAATAAACCAGCGCAAGCGGTCTTCTATTTGTTCTGCTACTACTTCTAATTTATCTCCTTGAGCCGAGAGCATGGGAAATAGATAAGAAGACTGTCCAACTAACATTTGGTGAACTGTTATATAAATTCTTTGAGCAAAGGTGTAAAAAGGTAAAGAAGAACTGCCAAATACAGAAGTTAAAAATATTTTATCAACACCATCAAAAAATATAACTTTTATCTGAGTCATGTAAACCCATTTCCCAAAAGACCAAAGCTCGATAAACATCGCTTGATCCCAGGAAGGAAGTGTCAAAAATCCCAGGATTTTAGTGACTATAAACCCCGTACATAAACAATTTAGTAAAGATAGAGTTAAACTAATTATTCCCAAGGTTAAAATATTGGGAAAGGCTTTCAAAAAAGTGATTCCCAAAATACCATTGGCTAACATAAAAGTAGTGTTGAGCTTTGTTTGCCAGTCAAATCTTTGAAGAGAAGCGAGAAATATCTTAAAATAACCAGTGATTTGTTGTAACAAAAATGCTAATCCTAATAATATACAGTACCAACGTCCTATATCAGCATTTCCTTGATATTTACTCCACTGAACAATCCAAGCAGAACCGAAAGCAAAAATACAAAACCCAAACAATCCAAAAGCCAGAGAAGTTGTAAAACAAACTCCTGCTATTTTCTGAATTTCTCCCAAATTATTTTCTTCATAAGCCCGACTAATCAACCGGGTTGCAGCCGCACCCAGTCCCAAACCACTAAAGGTGTTGTTAATGCCAACAATAGTAGCAATGGTAATGGCAAATCCAGCTTCCGCTTCTCCCAACCAGCGAATCGTTAACCCGGCAAAAAGGAATCCGAGGATAGCTGTCATGAGAGAACCAATGGCAGTCCACTTAGAATTATTAACAGCTTTGGCAAGTAGATCGCTCAACTTAAGTAAACTCCTTTTTGATACCGCTCTAATTACATAACATCAGTGTTCTTAAATATAGCATCCATTTGCAGTATTTCTGAAGGATTTTCATGGTATCGCCATTCAAATCCCTTGCCAACCATAATATATTTATTCTCTTCTAGTAGTTTGATGATTTCCCATAAATAGGGTTGCTCTCGATAAAACTGACGAAATGATAATTCAATCACTAAGTATTTGGATTTTTTTAGTAAATTCATACTGCCCTTTAAAACCTCAAGCTCAAAACCTTGAACATCTAGTTTAATTACATCAGGGATTGGTAGATTATCATTGGCATATATTGCATCTAAAGTTCTAATTTCTACCTCCTCCATATCCTGCTGGTTTTGCGAAATACTATTGGGAAAATATTTATTTTGTTCTTCAGAATCAAGAAAAGATGCTGAAGAAGTTCCTCCTTTAATTAATAACTTATCTTCCCTTTCACCTAATCCACAATGGTAAATAACTTTGCTAACTCCGGGTAAAGATAAAGATTGCAATTTTTCTTGATACTGAGATTGGGGTTCAAAAAAAACCACGTGTTCCAAAGTGGGACTCATTTGACTCAAAACATAAGTCCAGTTACCAGCATTTGCCCCTATATCACAGAGACACTTTGGTTGAATGAATTTCAGCAATACATCTATGGTCTCAAAACAATCTATATATCTGAATATACTTGATTCACATCCAAAATATTCTATTCTCTTCGATAGCCGAAACATCCTACTCGAGAGACCTTTTAAAAATTTAGCCAACAATAATTTTTGTTCCATGATAGTCAATTAATTATTTTGTCAATTAGTTCCACAAAAGGTTAGGTTAAATTGTCGAGACGCGACCGCCACCAGTTTCCTCAAGCTTATGATTGATTTTCTGGTTTAATTTGCCGAATCAAATAGCGAACTTCTGACAGCAAAACCTCAAAACGCTTGTCTGACTCTTCCTGTCTTTGCCTGATTTCGGCAATTTCTGCTTGCCGAGCTTCATTTTCTCGCTGTTGTTGAGCAGCTATTTGTAACAGTGCTTGTGCTGTCAACTGTAACCCTTCTACTGAATCTTTAACTTCCGAAACTGATTCTCGCAATTCCGAAACTGAGTCTTTGACTCCCGAAACTGAGTCTGCCAATTCATCTAGCATCTCATCTGTCCATCTGGAGTGTCCGGCCGAGCTTCTGGTCATGGCTGGCTTTTCTCCTTTTTTAATAACTGCTTACAATTCATTTATTATCAACGCAATCGCCAGCAATTTCCCAACATATTTCCTCTCTAAGCATAACAGTTGCCACCATAGCACACAATCAGCTAAATTGTAAAGCTGTATAGATTCTTCATTCAGCCTCCAGGTCAATTCCCATTGCCTTAAGTTGCGCCGCCAATCTGTCTGCCCTAGCTTTTTCTCCCTCAGCCCGCCGTTCAGCTTGTTCGGCTCGTTGTTCGGTTTGTTCAATCCGTTCACTACCCCACAATAGTAAATTACCTGATTGATCCCACCAGCGCAACCAATGAGCCGTTACTGCTGCTTTTTTACCCTGCCATACTCCTAGAAATAAACCGATTTCTGCCAGCCAGTAACGATGATTCTCATCCGCTTTTTGTAACTCATACTTCCCTGCTACTAAGCGATAAACTTCTAATTCTCCAGTTTGTGGTTGAAAAATAATATAGACAAGTACTTGTAAGATTCGCTCGTAGAAATACCACTTGCCATAGGGATAGTGAGGATTGATAGAATACTCCCCTCCCTCCGTTTCTGAGATGAATTCCATGACAATTGCTGGTACTTCCCCTTCTGCATGGGGCGTGTAGCTGCGGCGAATTTCTCCTTCTCGGATAGGTGCTACTGCGGGTACATAAACCCAATCGGGAGCTTTTACTACTGTCTTACCGCTAACGGTGGCGCAAATGCCAAAATTAGAAGCAATAAGACTCGCTTCCACAATTAAACTGGCTAATTCTAAAGATTCTCGCAAAGCCGCCGCGAGCAGGGGTTGTAGGGTGCTTTCCACTGGTTCATCAGGGAGGACAAAATCCGCTGGCAATTTCTCCCAGGTAATGGGGGGTAAAGTATCAGAGATGCGAGGTGCTAATGGGATTGTCATTTAGGCTCTCGTGTGATGGTGGTTATGGCGGTTTAGCTTGTGGCAGGATAGCACACAATTTGTAACCGTTCAGGGGGGGTATGTCAAGCCGCCAGTGGCATTGACTAGGTTAAACCCACCTTATTTGGTAATTACTGGAAAAACTAGGGTTATCATTGTAGCACGGTGTTATGATTGAGCGGTGACTAATCGAGCCAGATTGCTACCGGAAAATCTTTTAATACAGTTATCCCTTGACTATTTGATTAATGATGAACAACCAACAAAATGGGGCTTTAAAAACCCAAAGTCAAGCAAATCTGCCAGTTTTTGCCCAACCGGCTTTTATCCCCTCCCCGACGCAAGAAGAAGAGGAACTCAACCTGCGTCAATTCTTTTCTGTCATCAAGCATCGCTGGTGGTTAATCGTTGGCATCACCCTAGGGGTGACGGGTGCGATCGCTGCTTATACTTTCTTAAAAACCCCTATCTATCAGGGTAAATTCCTGCTGCTCATAGGTCAACCCATCGAGGAAAATAAAAGTTCTTCCAGACTGGCAGCCCAAGACATCCTACCTCAGTTAGGTGGAGAGAACATCGATTATGATACCCAAATCGCTGTTTTAACCAGTCCTCAACTCCTTAACCCCATCCTTAGTAAAATAACTCCTAAGTATCCCGATTTTACCTACAGTGATTTAATTAGTAAAACTGGCAAATCTAATCTCGAAATTAGTCAGTTAAAAGAGACGAAAGTTTTAGCAATTTCCTATCAAAATGAGGAACCGGAAAAAATTAAGTTGGTTTTAGACAATTTAGCCCGTCATTACCTCAACTATAGTTCTCAGGAACGAAAGACCGAAATTAATCAAGGCTTAGATTTTGTTAACGCTCAATTGCCCGTGCTGCAGGAACGAGTTAATTCTCTACAAAAACAAATGCAGCAATTTCGGCAGCAATACAATTTCCTCGATCCCGATAAAGAGGCGACTCGTTTATCACAACAGTTAACCAATACTGAACAAGATTATCGGGCAGCCCAAGTTGCCCTTAACGAAATTAACTCTCGCTATCAGGCTTTACAGCAACAGGTGGGATTGGCCCCCGATCAAGCAATTATCGCTACTTATCTCAGTGAATCTCCTGGTTATCAAGATTTGCTCAAGCAGCTGCAGGAAGTAGAAGTGGAATTGGCCAAACAATCGGCAGTTTTTGCCAAAGATAGCCCGATAATCGCCACCCTAGAGGAAAAACGCGCTAATTTACTGCCCCTACTGCAAAACGAGGCACAGAGAACCCTAGGGGAAAAACTGCCCCAGACAGTGGGTAATTCCCCGGCTTTGGTATCACGGAGTGCTCTGCGGGTAGAATTAACCCAGCAATTGGTGGAAGCCGCTAACAGTCGCCAAACCCTAGAAATTAAGGTAGAATCCCTTGCCCGGGCCCTCGAACAACAGAAAGCCTCGGTCAAAAATCTGGCGGTTTTAGCCCGTCGCTATACGGATTTGCAACGAGAATTGGAAATCGCCACCACCAGCCTTAACCGTTTTCTGGAGGAACAGCAAAAATTACAGCTACAGGTGGCACAACAGGTGGTGCCTTGGCAAATAATTTCCCCTCCAGAAGTAGGGGAAAACTCCGTTTCCCCTAAACCCGTGCGAAATCTGGCTTTAGGGCTTATCGGTGGCCTGTTATTAGGACTGGGGGCAGCCTTTTTAGCTGAAAGATTAGACCCCGTTCATCATAGTGCAGATGAACTAAAAGAAGATAGCAAACTGCCCCTTTTGGGCGCAATTCCCTGGCAAAAAGACCTCGGTACGGTCGAAAAAGTGATCACCGCCGCCCTACCCCAGTTAACAGTCGGCGATCGCAAAATTACTATCCCTAATACTACTGGGAAATCGGCCGACGAAAACCCCTCCTACTATAATTTCTCCCCCTTCTCGGAAGCTTTCCGCACTCTCAACACCAATATTCGCCTCCTCGGTTCCGATTCCCTCCGCAAGTCCCTCGTAATTAGTTCTGTTTCACCGGGAGATGGTAAAACCACCATATCAATAAATATCGCTAAGGCTGCCGCTCGTATGGGAAAAAGAGTCTTACTGGTGGATGCTGACCTGCGACGACCCCAGGTTCACCTGCGACTTAAGCTCGATAACGACCACGGCCTTAGTAATGTCATCGCCGAGAATCTCGATTGGAACGAAGCGATTCAACCTCTACCCGGCTACGAGAATTTATCGATTCTTACCGCCGGTTCAATTCCCCCAGATCCAACCCGCTTGCTTTCTTCCCAGAGAATGCAGGAGATGATCTCGCAATTACAGCAAGACGACGTTTTCGATCTAATTATCTACGATCTACCACCGATCGCCGCTTTTGCCGATGGGAAAATTCTCGCCGCCATGGCCACTGGCCTAATTCTCGTCACCAAACTGGGCAAAACTGATCGCTTTGCGCTTAAAAATCTGCTCGAAGATCTGAGATTATCCCACATTTCCGTGTTAGGTTTAGTGGCTAATAATGTTAGTCGGAAAGACCATAATTATCGTTACTATGGCCATTACTACGGCAAAAGATAATGTAATTAGTCACCGCAATAAGGACAGCCTTATTGAGAATGACCAAACATAGAAGTATTACCAGATAAGGGTTTCTCAATCAACAGAGGAAATACTTGTATATCCTTAAAATCTTCCTCAACCCTGAAACCCTTATTATTTGGTCGTTAGCCAGAAAAATTACAAGGGCAATAAATCTCCGAAACCATTGATAAGCAACGGTTGTGGGCTTTCAAAAGTCAGTTACTAATTACGCTTCACCTTGACAAGAGGTGGTAGAACAGATTAAATAAAGCATTGATAGTTGTGGAAACATAGATAAAAACTTAGATGGACTGAGCTAAAAGTTTTTATATTAACTTTTTGAGCCTTAACTATTGACAAAAATCCAGATTAAGCCATTAAGGTAAAGTTTATAACATGGGAGGTAGTCTCAGTGCAAAAGATAGCAGTTTATCAGCCAAAAGTATCTAGAAAAGCTTATGGTTTCAAGATTATTTCTACCATTATTTTCTATATCAGTCTTTTGTTGCTAACTTTTTCTGATTTTTTAAATGCCCAATTTGAGCTAGAAAAACGTACTGTGGTCAGGCTAGGTGAAACATCAGGTATGACTGTGAGTTTTGTTATTCTTGTGACTTCTGCACTGCTTATCGACCGGGATTTCCGTCGTCTACTTCTAGGCAAAACTGGAATTTTCTATGTAGCTGTCGTTATTTTTTATACCTTGATGGGCTGGCGAATTTTTGGTAATGATATTCCTTGGATCAGAATGGATTTATTGACTTTTTTGTGGCCGATAGGAGGTTTAGCCCTGTTTCGCATTATTGTCCAGTCCTACCGCCCCAAGGTACAATTGATGGCATTGATTGCCGTTCCTACTCTCTATATTTACTATGCTATTTCACTACAAGCTGAAAGAATGAATGTCCTGTCCACAGCAGGTTTGACAGCTAGAATTATAGATAATTCGGCCTATCACTATTCTGCCTTACTTCTGCCTCTAACTGGCATTGCTCTTGGGGTATTGTGTAGACAGGGATGGCTTTTGAGAATATTGATCTTGGGATTGGTGGCAATTCACCTTTATTCTTTAGGGTTTATCGGAGCAACTAGATCCATTGTCCTATGTATTTTAACTGTCCTAGTCTTTTCTAGTTTCGGCTTATCTTACACTATATCTGAGGGCGTACTAACATCTAAATCGTCTCTCAGAAAACCTAAACAATTTACCTATCTGTTATTGATTGTGAGTATTTTTATATTAAGCATCACGGTTTTTGTTGAATTTCAGCAAATGTTCATAAGCTTTTTCCAAAATTCTTTAATCTTCGACAGATTTTTTGATAGCCAAAATTATAATAGTCAACGAAATTCTGAATTGCGAATCGAGGAAGCAATCGATGGAATTAAATATTTTCAAGATATACTGGAAATTGTTTTTGGTAAAGGTTTAGGCTCTACGTTTCCATCAATTTTAGGTTATGAAATTAATGCTTTTCACATCGGAGTTTTAACCTTTTTACTCAAGGGAGGCATAATCATGTTTTCCTGTGTAGTCTTCACTCTATACATCAAACTTCCCCTATTATTTATAAAATCCGTTGTGAAACCGCACCGATTAGATTATCTCAAACGAACTGCTTTGCTCACCGTCCTACCTGGAGTGTTTGGGTGGGCTGTATTGCTGTTGCTTTCGGGTGGTTACAGTCCTTTTAACTTTTTAGGAGTTGGTTTTGCTTTCGGTACTTACTCGCATATTAGAAAGCATGGTCTGGGCATTTTCTTTGAGTAATTAATAAATCGACACAAAGCAATCTTTAGGGAGCATCTCACTTGTGCAATGAGTATTAATGCTTATGGCTGTCAAAAACTAGAAAATCTTGAAATTGATCACAAAGAGAAATGAGATTATAGCGGTTCTCACACCTGTGTGGCACAGTTTAACCTTTGCTAATTAAGCTTTTCACCATCGATAATGTATCTCTTGCGAACAGGAAACGCTATAACTTGCGGGAAATAGAGGAGAAGGTCAGAGATTTAATGATTCAGTATGTTAACCCAGAAATCGGTATTTTTTTATCAAAATAAGTACAGAAGAAACCGCCGGTCGAACGAGAAAAGTGAAAAGTATTTTAGGTGAATTACCAATTACAGAAAAACAAGCGAAGAAGTTAGAAGTAAAGATGAAGACCTGAGAAATCGGAGCAGAAAATCAAATCATTGACAGGAATTGCTGTTTCTCACAGTACCCAACAACGTCTCTTACATCGCTAGGATTTTGAAGAATTACCCTCTAACCTAGAAGTCGAAGTTGAAGAAATGAGCATAGATGCCGGTAAGGTACGACTAAGAGCCACCAAGGGAGTTGCCCAAGAATCTCGGCACTTTTAGGGCGGAGATTGTCAATTGTTAAGTGGTTAGCTGAGTTTGTTTACCTACAAGATGCGGCCTATCTAAGTAGCTGGTTATAATTAAATTAAAAATGGATTTTGCCTTGAATCCCCCCTTGATCCCCCCTTGATAAGGGAGGTGCCGATAGGCGGGGGGATCCCCCCTGCCCCCCTTGATAAGCTGTCCATTAGTCACATCTTTCTTAACATTTCAAACCTTTGTAGCACAAGGCTTTCAAGACTCGGTTAACAATCTGTAATATTCCTTGTTGACACCCTTACTGACAAAGAAAAAACTGAAATCAAGTCACGATAAGGGTTGGAGTGCT